>NZ_JBSGUP010000076.1:0-19813 GCF_053607985.1 Streptomyces sp. NPDC055078 | reverse complement strand
GATCTGGTCCGAGGTCATCGAGGCCGCCGCACCGTACGGACTGGCGCCGCTCAACGGCTCCTTCCCCGGCGTCGGCGTCATGGGCTTCACCCTCGGCGGCGGCCTCGGCCCCCTGTCACGGAAGTACGGATTCGCCGCCGACCATGTGCGCGAGATCGAACTGGTGACGGCGGACGGCCGGATCCGCCGGATCGACGAGAGCGTCGACCCCGAGCTGTTCTGGGGTCTGCGCGGCGGCAAGGGGAACTTCGGCATCGCCACCGCGATGGAGTTCTCCCTCGTCCCCGTCACCCGCCTCTACGGCGGCGGGATCTACTACGGCGCCGAGGCCGCGGCGGACGCCCTGCACACCTATCTCGGCTGGACCCGCGATCTGCCCGACGAACTCACCACCTCCCTCGCGCTGCTGCGGCTGCCGCCCGACCCGCAGCTCCCCGAGCCGCTGCGCGGCCGGTTCGTTGTCCATCTGCGGGTGGCGTATCTCGGCGGCCGACGGGAGGCCGAGGCGCTGATCGCACCGATGCGCCTGGTCGGCGGTGTCCTGCTGGACGGCATCGGCGAGCTGCCGTACACGCGGATCGCGACGCTGCACAACGACCCGCCGGACCCGATGGCCTTCTGGGAGCGGAGCGCCATGCTCCACCGCCCGTCCGCCACCGACGCCGACGCCCTGCTGCGGGTCGCCGGACCCGGAGCCGAACTGCCCCTGGCGATGGTCGAGCTGCGCCATCTCGGCGGCGCGGTCCGCCGCCCGCCGCGGAGCCCGAACGCGGTGGGCGGCCGGGACGCCGAGTTCGTCCTGATGACCGTGGGCGAGGTGGACACCCCGGGCGATCCCGGCGCCCAGGGCCGCCGGGAGGACGGAGTGACCGGCGCGGGCGCGCGGGTGATGCGGGCCGTGGCCGCCTGTGACTCCGGCGGCACCCTGCTGAACTTCCAGGGCACCGCCACCGCCCCTGACCAGGTGATGTGTGCCTTCGATACGGATGCCCACGACCGGCTGCGCAGACTGAAGCACACCCACGATCCGGGTCATATGTTCAGATTCGGGCATGTGATCCCCGCAGGCATCCAGGAGTGACCATGGCGAACGCGCAACGGCGACCGGACGACGGCCGCACCTGGCTCCTGCACGGCGGTCCCGTCCACCCGCTCGGCGGCGACGACCGTACGTACGACGCCATCCTGCTCCGGGACGGCAAGGTCCTCGGGGCGGGGGACCGTGCCGATCTGAGCCGTGCCGCCGGCTCCCGGGTGACGGAGGTCGATCTCGACGGCCGTACGGTCGTGCCGGGGCTGATCGACATCCATCCGCACCTGATGCAGCACGCGGCCCAGCTGGCTCCGTTGGTGGACATCACCGATGCCCTGGACCACGACGACATCGTCGCGCGCATCGCCGAACGGGCCCGCACCACGCCCCCCGGCGAATGGATCATCACCACCCCCGTCGGCGAACCGTTCTACTTTCTGCGCCGCTCCTACCGGGACCTCGCCGAGGGAGTGCTCCCCGACCGGCGGGTGCTCGACCGGGCGACGAGCGAGCACCCCGTACTGATCCAGGCGTGGGCACCGGTCACCCCGAACATCTGCGTCTTCAACACGGCGGGTCTGCGGCGCGTCGGTATCACCGACTTCATCCCGGACCGGGTGTGCGACGTCTGGATCGACAAATACCCCCGATCGTCCGGCGGTGACGGGTCGGCGACCGGAATCCTGCGCGGATCGGTCAACCAGATCTACAACTTCGATCCGTTCTGGACGCAGATCCTGCGACAGCTCCCCCTGATGCCCGCCGACCCCGCCACCGTCACCCCCGCCGCCATGGCGGCGTACAACGCCCGCGGGGTCACGACCGTCTACGAACCGCACAATATGACCCCGCTCTACCTCGACGCCTACCGAAAGCTCCACGCCGACGGCGCGCTCACCACCCGGGTCGCGATCTCCCTGGAGGTGGAGAACTGCGCCCGCCCGCCGTTCCAGCCGCTCACCATGGGCGAGTTCGGGGACTCGATGGCGCGGGGCCGCGAAGCGCTCGGCGAAGGCGACGAACTGCTGCGCGTGTGCGGGCTGACCCTGGCCGCGTCCGGTGGTCCGTGCTGGCCGGGGCACATGCAGATGCCGGAGCCGTACGAGGACCCGTACGGCCGGCCCACCAAGGGGACACCGTTCATCTCACCCGAGAAGATCGAGGCGTTCGCCCGCTACTGCCTGGACCATGACATCCGGGCCAACTTTCTCGCCGCCGGACTCACCGACCACGACACGATCCTCGGGGTCCTCGACACCCCCGGTATCGCCTCCCGGATGCCCCGGGGCCCCGGCCGTTCCTGGATCGTGCAGCACGCCCCCGTGATCACCGAACCGCAGGCGCGGCACTACCAGCGCCTGGGATTCGATCTCACCACCTGCCCCGGGTTCGCCTGGGCGAAGGGGGAGATGTACGGGGAGCGGATCGGCCGCCACATCTGGCGGGACACCGGACCGCTCAAGCGGCTGGTCCGGGCCGGTCTCACGGTCGCCTGCGGTACGGACTGGGGCCCGAAGAACCCGTTCGAGCAGATGAAACTCGCCCAGACACACACCTTCGCGGTCAGCGGGCGCAGCAACGCCACCGAGGACCACGCCGTGACCCGGCGTGAGGCCCTCGACATGTGGACGACCAACGGCGGACGGGTGCTCGACTGGGGTGGCGTGGGCACCCTGGCACCCGGCGCGGCAGCGGATCTCATCGTCCTCGACCGCTCCCCGCTGACCTGCGACATCGATGAACTGCCCGCCACCCGGGTCGAACTGACCATGCTGGCGGGCCGGGTGGTGCACGACCCGGGCGCCCTCGCCGGCTGACCCGGCGCCCCGGGGGATCACACACCCCCGGGGCCACACACCATCCGGGTTCCCCCCTGCCACGGCAGGGCCCCCGCACCACGGGCCCGCGCCGCGGCCGGGCTCCCGTGTCCGTGCCCCGCTCCCCGTCCCACCGTCGGTTCCCCGGAACCACCAGCGGGCGCGGCCATCCGCGCCGTACGCCCTCCCCGTACCGCTCACCCACCGTCCGGCGAGCCGTCGCGCGCGCCGGACGCGCCCTTCGCACACCCTCACGCTTCCTCAATGCTTCATCCGTCTCCGGTACATCCGGGAGGTTCGAGATGCGAGATTCCGTCAGACCGACCCCACCGAACGGGCCGACCCCACCGAACGGGCCGTCCGCGCCCGCGCAGGCGGGCAATCCGCGCCGGGTCGCCACCGCGTGCATGGTCGGCACCATGATCGAGTGGTACGACTTCTATATCTACGGCATGGCCGCGGCCCTCGTCTTCGGCCCGCAGTTCTTCCCCAGCCTGTCCCCGCTCGCCGGCACCCTGGCCTCCTTCGCCACCTTCGCGGTCGGGTTCGGGGCCCGTCCGCTCGGCGGTGTGGTCCTCGGCCACTTCGGCGACCGGGTGGGCCGCAAGACCGTCCTGGTGGTCTCGCTGCTGCTGATGGGTCTGTCCACCTTCGCCATCGGCCTGCTGCCGACCTACGACCAGATCGGCAACTGGGCGCCCATCCTGCTGGTCCTGTGCCGCTTCCTCCAGGGCATCGGCCTCGGCGGCGAGTGGGGCGGCGCGGCGCTGATGGCCGTCGAGCACGCGCCGAAGAACAAACGCGGGCTGTACGGCAGCGCGATCTCGCTGGGCATTCCCGCCGGTCTCGTCCTGGCGAACCTGGCGTTCCTGCTGATGGCACGGCTGGCGCCGGGCAGCGCCTTCGCCGACTGGGGATGGCGGGTGCCCTTCCTGCTCAGTCTGGTCCTGGTCCTGGTCGGTCTGTGGGTGCGGCTGAACGTCGCAGAGAGCCCGTACTTCAAGAAGGCCCAGGAGCGTGAGGAGGAGCAGCGGCTGCCGCTGACCGAACTGGTGCTGAAGTACCCCAGGCAGCTCCTGCTGGCGGCGGGGTCGTTCATCGGCAACAGCGCGATCGGCTACATCGTGATCGTCTATCTGCTGACCTATACGACCACCGTGCTGGACCTGCCGAGGCAGCAGATCATGTGGATCGTCCTCCTCAGCATGATCGTGCTGGCGACCACCATCACCCTGTCCGCGCGCTACTCGGACCGGCTGGGGCGCCGCCGGGTCTATCTGCTGGGATCGGTGGGCCTGCTGATCTGGTCGGCCGCCTTCTTCCCGCTGATCGACACCGGCTCGACCGCGCTGATCGCGGTCGCCGTGACGGTGATGAACGCACTCTCCGGCATGGTGCTGGGGCCGCAGCCCGCGCTGTTCGCCGAGATGTTCAGTACGAGGGTCCGGTACAGCGGTGCCTCGCTCAGCTATCAGCTCGGCGCCCTGCTCGGCGGTGCCATCGCGCCGATCGCGGCGACCTCGCTGTACGGCTGGGCGGACAGCTCCTGGCCGATCACCGTCTATCTGCTGGTGATGTCGCTGATCAGCCTGGTCTGTGTCTGGGCGTTCAGCGAGACGCACAAGCGGGACCTGGACGACGAGGGCCGGGACCGGAAACCTCCGGCCTCCCCGGGCATGACGCGGATTCGAGGGGTGGCGCGGTGACCGGGACATCGGGTACCACCACCAGACCCGGACTCGCGGGCACGTTCGGCATGGTCTCCTCCTCGCACTGGCTGGCCAGTGGGGCCGCCATGGCCATGCTGGAGCGCGGGGGCAACGCCTTCGACGCCGTCGCCGCCGCGGTGTTCACGCTCCAGGTCGTCGAGCCGCACCAAAGTGGTCCCGGCGGCGACATGGTAGTGATCTTCGCCGGGGGCGACGGCCCGGCGGCCGACGTGCTCTGCGGGCAGGGGCCTGCCCCGGCCACGGCGACGATCGGCGCGTTCGACGGCCTCGGACTGGACCTCGTACCGGGTTCCGGGCTGCTGCCCGCCACGGTGCCCGGTGCCACACCCGCGCTGCTGACCATGCTGCGCGACCAAGGCACCCTGCGTCTGCGCGAGGTGATCGAACCGGCCGTCGGATACGCGCGGTCGGGCTATCCGCTCGGTGCGGCGGCGGCGGGGACCATGGCGGCGACGGCCGGTGTGTTCGCCGAGCACTGGCCTTCGTCGGCCGAGGTCTATCTGGGCCGGGGGCAGCCCCGCGCGGGCAGCCGCTTCACCAACGAGCGGCTGGCCAGGACGTACGAGCGGCTGGTCGGGGAGGCCGAGGCGGCGGGCGCCGACCGTGAGGCACAGCTGGGCGCGGCCCTGCGCGCCTGGAGTCAGGGCTTCGTCGCGGACGCGGTGGACGCCTTCGCGCGCCGCCCGGTGCCGGATGCCACCGGTTTCGTCGCTCCCGGCTTTCTGTCGGGCGAGGACATGGCCCGCTGGAGCCCCGGCTACGAACCGGCCGTCAGCACCGATTTCCGGGGGCTGACCGTGTGCAAACCCGGCGCGTGGAGCCAGGGGCCGGTACTGCTCCAGCAGTTGCGACTGCTGGAGCCGCTCGAACTCGTCCCCGGCACCGAGGAGTTCGTCCATCTGGTCACCGAGTCCGCCAAGCTCGCCTTCGCGGACCGGGAGGCATGGTACGGCGACGGCCCGGACGTCCCGCTGCCCGAACTGCTCTCGGAGCCGTACGCGGCCGGGCGCCGCGCCCTGATCGGTGAGGACGCCTCACTGGAGCTGCGGCCCGGCTCACCGGGCGGACGCACCCCCCGGCTGCCGGCGCTCGCGGCGACGGCGGCGGACCGGGTCTCCGATGTGACCACCGCCGAGCCCACCCTCGCGACGGCGGTGTCGCGCGGCGGTACGGGGGCGACCGGCGGTGACACGGTGCATGTCGATGTGGTCGACCGCTGGGGCACCATGGTCGCCGCGATGCCGAGCGGAGGATGGCTCCAATCCTCGCCCGTGATACCCGAATTGGGCTTCGCGCTCGGCAACCGGCTCCAGATGACCTGGCTCCAGGACGGCCTCGCCGGCTCGCTGCGGCCGGGCCGGCGGCCCCGTACGACCCTGTCGCCCTCGCTCGCACTGCGTGACGGGCGGCCCGTGCTCGCCTTCGGTTCGCCGGGGGGAGACCAGCAGGATCAGTGGCAACTGCTGTTTCTGCTGGGGCATGTGGTGGGCGGGCTGGGGCTTCAGGAAGCGATCGAGCGTCCTGTCTTCCACAGCGCGCACTTCCCGGGCTCCTTCTATCCCCGCCAGGCGCGGCCGGGACAGCTGGTCGCGGAGGAACGGTTCGGGCGGGAGACACTCGGGCGGCTGGCCGGGCGCGGGCACGGTGTGGTGCGCGCGCCGGACTGGTCGCTCGGCCGGATGTGTGCGGTGGGCCGTGACCCGGGGGGCATGCTGACGGCCGCCGCCGACCCCCGGGGCGGGCTGAACTACGCGATCGGCCGGTGACGGCGGCTCAACGCCTGCGCCGCCCCGGCTCCGCCGCGCGTGAGCCGTCGGCGCCCCGGTCGCCCTGGGCCTCCCAGCTCGTCTCGGGGGTGGTGACCCACGAGATGTCGGGTGCCGCCGGGGCGGCCGGGGCCTCCTGATCGATGGGGCTGGTCACGGGGTTGAGCGCATGGCGCTCGGCCGCCTCGGCCGCCGCCCCGGGATCTCCGGCGATGATCGCCTGCACCAGGTCGATATGGATGTTGAGCCGGTGCTTCTTGTATCTGGTGTGCTCCTCCAGGGTGCGGTGCGGCACCACCTCCGTCGCCTGGTCCTGGATGAACTGCACAAGCCCCAGATACATGGTCTGAAGGATGTGGTTGCGCACGATCTGGGCGATCCGCTCGTGCAGGCGCCAGTTCGCCCGCAGGAACCTCTCGGGGTCGTTGACGGCCTCGGCCATCGCGTCGATGAGGACGCGCAGGTCGGCGATGTCCCGAGCACCGCGGAACCGGGCCGCGTCGCTCGCGACGACCGGCTCCAGGCCATTGCGCACGGCGATCGCGTCGATCACGCTCACCGGCTCGCTGTGCACGGTGAGCAGGGTCTGGCCGAGCCGGACCACGGGGTCGGTGGGGGCGACGAACAGCCCGCCGCCGGGGCCGGGGCGCAGGACGACCCGGCCCTGGGCCTGGAGGAGCCGGACCGCCTCATTGACGGTCGCGCGCGCCACACCGCTCTCCTGGCGCAGCTCCTCCTTGGTCGCGATGCGGTCACCGGGAGTGAGGCGTCGGCGGGCGATGAGGTCTTCGATGTATTTGGCCAGGGTGTCGGCCTTTGGAGCGTTTCCGGTCAGCGCCATGGGAACGAGTATAACCAAAAAGCCTTGAGGGGGATTGACAGCGGGTGGACGGGTCGGCAGGCTCTAAATAAGCATAATCAATATTCCTGATGCGGGTGGATCGTAGGGGTCGGTGCGCGGGTTGCCGCCCCAGGCCGGGGACCGGCTGGTGAGGTCCCCGGATCCCCGGCGAATGCTCAGCGTCAGGGCGCACAGAGTCAGGAGATGTCAGCGATGGCCATCGAACGCATTGACACCGAGCCGGCGCGCGCCGCCGAGCTGCCGTACGCCCCGGCGGTCAGGATCGACGCCCCCGCGACGATGTACTTCCTGGGCGGAGCCACCGCGATCCCGCTCTACCACAACCATCCGCATGTCCCCGAGGAGTGCGTCCTGCCCGACGACATCGTCGAGCAGACCCACCGGGTCATGCGCAACATTCAGCAGGTCCTCGACCACCTCGGGCTGACCTGG
Source organism: Streptomyces sp. NPDC055078 (assembly GCF_053607985.1). Lineage (NCBI taxonomy): Bacteria > Bacillati > Actinomycetota > Actinomycetes > Kitasatosporales > Streptomycetaceae > Streptomyces > Streptomyces sp. NPDC055078. The sequence continues at coordinate 12,173 of NZ_JBSGUP010000076.1, read as the reverse complement.
CGGAATGTCGTCAAGACGACCGAGTACATCACTGACATACGCGACGCCGACCTGATGCACGCGACCATGGACGAGTACTACCGGGGCTGGACCCCGGCGGCCACGATGGTCGCGGTCAACAACCTCAGCGCGCCGGGTGCGCGCTTCGAACTGGACGCCGTGGCGATGGGACCCGCGACCTGACGGGGTCCGGCGGCCTGCTTCCCCACCGCCCCCCCCGGAGGAGGCCGGATCGGCCGGAACCCGCTTCCGCACAGGTGAGGAGTTCACCGCCCCCGCCGGGGGAGGCCGGACCTCCGGGGCGCCCCGGCTCGGCACCATACGGCGGGCGGTGACGCCACCGCCCCGCGCCCCACTGACCGCCCCCGCCCCACCGCACGGCCTCGCGCCCCACCGCACGGCCCCCCGCCCCGCCGCACGGCGGTTCGCCCCGCCCTGCCGGAGTCACCCGCTTCCCCTTTCCGCCCGCCAAGGGAACCGCACCGCTCTCCGCGACGGAGAGCACCCGGAGACGCCCGATTCCATCACCGGCCGAGCCGTCCTCCGGCCGGCCCCAGAGCCCAGACCCGCCCCGTGATCCATCGGGTCACACACCAGGAGGGCACACCCATGCCCAGACCCCCGTCAGCCGCGACCCTTGACGACTCCACACCCACCGCTTCCGCCGATACCGTCCTGACGAATGCCCATGTCCTCACCGTCGACGCCGAGTTCAGCTCCGCGCGGGCCGTGGCCGTCACCGACGGCCGGATCGTCGCCGTCGGCACCGACGACGACGTCGAGCGATTCATCGGCCCCGGCACCCGGGTGATCGACCTCGGCGGGAAGACCGTCCTGCCGGGGTTCATCGACACCCATGGGCACATCGGCCTCTTCGGCCAGGAGAAGCACTGGGTGAACCTCGAAGGAGCGGGATCGGTCGCCGAGATCTGCGACCGGATCGCCTCGGCCGCCGCGAGCGCACCGGCCGGCGCCGCCATCGTCGCCACCCCGGTCGGTGACCCGCCCTACTTCTTCCGGGTCCCCGAATGTCTCGGCGACGGGCGCTTCCCGACCCGCGAGGAACTGGACGCCGCCGCACCGGACCATCCGGTCTATGTCACCGCACCGACCAACCGTGTCCCCAACAGCGCCCTGTTCAACACCCTCGCGCTCCGGCTCGCCGGGCTGCTCGACGTGGAGACCTTCGCCAAGGCGCTGACCGACGGCGAGGACAACGGCATCTCGGTCACCGACGAGGCGTACTGGCTGGACGGCATCGAAGTCGTACGGGACCGGAGCACCGGGCTCCCGACCGGCGAACTCCGCAATATGCAGCCGATCTACAACCCCTCCCGGTACTACGACAAGGTCACCCCCTTCCTGCCGAGGCCGACCTACGAGTCCATCCGCGAGGGCATCCGGCTGATGGCGCCCGACTTCCTCGCCCATGGCACCACCACCCTGCTGGAGAACCACCTCACCCAGCCCGAAGAGGCCCGTGCCTACGCCGAACTGGGCCTGCCCCTGCGGATTTTCTACGCCCACGAGATCGATGCCCGGCGCCCCCTCGACGAGATCGAGCGGATGCTGCGCACCATCTCCTTCAGTGGCCGTGAGGGCTTCGGCAACGACCATCTGGGCTTCGCCGGCGTCAGCATCGGTGTGGACGGGCCGCACTGGCACGGCGCCGGAGTCGCCGACGAGCCGTACCGAGGGCCGGACGGCACCATGATCGACCCCGATCCGCTGGTCCCGGAGGAGACCTACCGCGCCATCGTGGGCATCGCCGCCCGGCTCGGACTGCGGGTGCACACCTGCGCAGGCGGCCGGCGGGCGATCCGGATCGCGCTCGACGCCTTCGCCGCCGCCGACCGGGAGTCCTCGATCGCCGACCGCCGGTTCGTGCTGGAGCACTGCGAGTTCCCCACCCGGGAACACATCGCCGAGTGCAAGCGCCTCGGCGTCGTCCCCACCACCACGACCAACTTCCTGTGGGGCAAGGTCTCCGAGGTGTTCATCGACCGTCTCGGCGGCGGCGACTACGCCGAGAACGCCATCCCCCTGCGCTGGTGGCTCGACGCCGGAGTGCCGGTCGCCCAGGAGACCGACTGGGGCCCGCACAGCGTGATGTTCTCCATCTGGCAGTCGCTGGCCCGGGAGTCCGGCCTCACCGGCGAGGTCATCGGCGCGCACCAGCGCATCACCCGCGAGGAAGCCATCCGCCTCTTCACCAACAACGGCGCCCACGCCCTGTTCAGGGAGAACGACCTGGGCTCCGTCGAGGTCGGCAAGTTCGCCGACCTCGTCGTCCTCTCCGATGACCCCATGACCTGCCCGGAAGCAGCCATCAAGGACATCGAGGTCCTCGCCACCATGATCGACGGCAAGGCCGTCCATGGCCACGAGGTACTCGGCGAGCACCAGGAGACCTCATGAGCGACACGCACGACATCCACTTCATGCCCGCCACCGAGCTGGCGCACCGGATCCGCAGACGCGAACTGTCACCCGTGGAGCTGCTGGAGATCGTCATCTCCCGGATCGAGGACCGCGACCCGGAGATCAACGCCTTTGTCTTCAAGGGCTACGACGAGGCCCGGGAGCGGGCGCGGGCGGCCGAGCGGGCGGTGCTCAGCGGCGACAGGGGCACGGACCTCGGCGCGTTCCACGGAGTGCCGACCGCGATGAAGGACCTCTTCGACTTCAAACCGGGCTGGCCGTCCACCATGGGAGGGGTACGGGCCCTCGCGGGCAACATCGCCGACTTCGCCTGCGGCTGGGTGGAGCGGATGGAGCGCGCGGGCGCCATCATCGTCGGCAAGACGAACGCACCCGTGCTGGGATTCCGCGGGCTGTCGGACAACCCCCTGTTCGGCCCGACCAGCAACCCCTTCGATCACACCCGGAACGCGGGCGGCTCCTCCGGCGGCAGCGCGGCGGCCGTCGCCGAGGGCATGGTGCCCTTTGCGGAGGGCACCGACGCGGGTGGCTCCATCCGTATCCCGTCCGCCTGGTGCGGGGTCTACGGCTTCAAGCCGTCGGCCGGCCGCGTGCCTGCGGTCATGCGGCCCAACGCCTTCGGCGGGACCAGTCCCTTCGTCCACGAGGGCATGATTACCCGCACCGTCCGGGACGCCGCCGTCGGCCTCGGAGTGCTCTCCGGAGCGGACCCCCGCGACCCGTTCAGCTTCGGCTTCCCCACCGACTTCTCCGATGACCTCCACCGAGATCTGCGCGGCTGGCGCATCGCCTACAGCCCCGACTTCGGCGGCTATCCGGTGGATCCGGAGGTCGCCTCGGTGGTGGCGCACTCCGTCCGGGCCTTCGAGCGCGCGGGTGCGATCGTCGAGAAGATCGATCTCGACCTCGGGTTCAGCCACCATGAGCTGACCGATCTGTTCAACCGGCACATCGCCGTCCAGAACACCGAGACCGTGCTCAATCTCCAGGCCCAGGGTGTCGATCTCCTCGGTGAGCACGCCGGTGACATGCCGCGCGAACTGCACGATTCCGTGGCGGCCGGGCAGCGGATGTCCGCCATGGATGTCTCCCGGGACCAGATGCTCCGCACCCGGGTCTACGACGCCGTGCAAGCGGTGTTCGACGACTATCGGCTCCTGCTCACACCCACCGTGGGCGTGACCGCGGTGACCAACGCGAAGGACGGGGAGAGCAAGGGGCCCACCGAGATCAACGGGGACCGCGTCGATCCACTGCTCGGCTGGTGTCTGACCTACCTCGTCAATATGACCGGGAACCCGGCCGCGTCCATACCCGCGGGCCTGACCGGTCCGGGGCTGCCCGTGGGGCTTCAGATCATCGGGCGCCGCCAGCAGGACGGCGATGTGCTCGCGGCGAGTTCGGTGTTCGAGGACATCCAGCCGTGGCAACACACCTATCCGGGACGGTCGGGCCCCGCCGCCTGACGGGTGTGCCGTCCGGCAGGGCGGCGGAACCCATCCGGGCCGCACGGCCGGGGGCGGCCGGGGCGGTCGGGGCGGTCGGGCCGGGGCCGGGGGCGGTCGGGCCGGGGCGGTCGGGCCGGCCAGGCAGTGCCAGGCCGCCCGGGCCGCTCTGGCCGTGCGTACTGCCGATGCCGGGAACAGCTCCGCCGACGTATCCTTCCCCCGTGGAACTGTGTTTCGAGACGCGCCGGTCCGACTCACCGTGGGTCGGCAGTGTGTGGAGCTGCACGAGCGAGCGGGTCACCACGATGACGTCCGTCGCGGGGGTGTGCTGGGGCTTGGTGTTCTGGGGGCAGGACGGCCGGGCGTATGCGGGCGTCACCGGTCCCGAGACCCGGACCGGCACGGCGCCGGTGCCGGAGGGCGCGACCTTCACGGGTATCGAGTTCGCCGTGGGCACCTCGTTGCGGGCCGTGCCCACGCCGTCGCTGGTCGACGGTGGGGTCGAGCTGCCCGACACCACGCGGCGGACGTTCCGGCTGGACGGCGCGCGCTGGGAGACGCCCGGCCCCGATGACGCCGAGGCCCTGGTCGAGCGGCTCGTCCGGGCCGGGATCGTGGTGCGTGACCCGCTCGTCGCCGAGGTGGTGCGGGGCCACCGCCCGGCGGCCGTCTCGGAGCGCACGGTCGAACGCCGGTTCCGCGCCGCGACCGGGCTGACGCGGGGTGCCGTCCGGCGGATCGAGCGGGCCCGTACGGCGGCGGAGCTGCTGGCGGCGGGCGTTCCGGCGGCCGGCGTCGTCGCCAAGCTCGGCTACTTCGACGAGCCGCACCTGGCCCGGGCACTGCGCTCCTGCGTCGGACGTACCGCCGGGCAACTGCGCGAAGGTGCCGGCGGTGCGATCGCCCTCGACCTGGATCAGCGCTCGACGTCGTAGACCAGCTTCACGATCCCGTTCGAGTAGCTCTCCGATTCCCGCAGCGTCAGCATCTGCTTGTCGCGGTCGGCCCGGCCGAACACACTCTTCCCGGCACCGAGCAGCACGGGGAAGAGGAGCAGGTTGTACTGGTCGATCAGGCCCGCGTCCGACAGCCGCCGGGCCAGCTCCGCGCTCCCGTGGATGAAGATCGCGCCGCCCTCGCTCTCCTTGAGCGCGGCTACGTCCTCGGTCGAGCGCAGGATGGTCGTCGGCCCCCACCCGTCGACGAGGGCATCGTCGGACAGTGTGGCCGACACCACATACTTGGGCAGCTCCTTGTAGTCGGCGTGGTCCGCCGAACCGGGCCAGAACGGTGCGAACGCTTCGTAACTGCGGCGGCCGAACATCAGCGCCGTCGTGTCGGCGAGCTCCTCGCCCTTCAGCGACCAGGCGGCGGGGACGAACTCCAGGTCCTTGACCACCCAGCCGCCGCTGCGGTGCTCCTCCCCTGATCCGCCGCCGGGCGAGTCCACCACGCCGTCGAGCGACATGAAACCGGTGTAGACGAGGTCACGCATGGTGCTGTCTCCTCATGATCGGGTGCGCTGATGGGCCCCACGGTAGATCGTGGCCGTGACGGCTGTCTTGGACGGAAACGACAGCGGACTCCGCGGCGGGCGGAACCGGACAACCCGCACCCCGCACGGGGTTCACCGACTCCCCGCACCCTGCCGCCTTGTATGGTGGAGTGAACAACCATTTACCACTACGGGGAGCTGCTGGTGGCCACGACCGAGAAGGCCGGCGCGGCGCGGTCGGCGAAGGAGACGCCGCTCGTGAAGAGCACACGGCGGCGGATCGAGGAGGTCCGCGACGGAGCTGTTCTACCGGCAGGGCTACCCCAAGACGAGCGTCCGCGAGATTCTCTCCGCTCTCGGGATGACGCCGGGCGCGATGTACAACCACTTCCGCTCCAAGGAGGAGTTGCTCTACTCGATCGCCTCGCGCAATCACGACGAGATCGAGAAGCGGCTGGCCGACGCCCTGGACCGCGCGTGCGACGGGCCGGCCGGGCAACTGTGGGAGCTGGCCCGCTCGCTCACGGTCTACGGCACGATGTTCCGGACCGAGGCGCTCGTCGCCCGCTCCGAGTGGCAGCACCTGCCTGAGGAGATGGGTGCGGAGATGCGGGCGAGCGAGCGCCGGATGCGCCGGATGTTCGAGAGAGTGCTGCGGACCGGCACGGAACAGGGCGTGTTCCACCTCGCGCTGCCCGATGGCCGCCCGGCCGACATCCCGGTGTCGGCCAAGGCGGTCATCGATATGTGCATGAACGCAGGGCTGTGGTTCCGGCCGTACGGCCGGGTGAGTGCCGAGGACATCGCCACCCAGTACGGAGTGCTGGCCCTGCAGGCGGCAGGCGTGCCGTATGACGCGGTTCAGTCGGTGGCCGCGGCGGCGCCCGGATAGGCCCGCCGGATCTCCGGCCCGTCGCGCAGCTCGGCGGCCGGGCCGTCGGCGACGATCCGGCCTGTCTGCATGACGTAGGCCCGGTCGGCGGCCCCGAGGGTCCGTGTGACGACCTGATCGACCAGCAGCACCGTCATGCCCGCCTCGCGCATCTCACGCACGGAGGCGAAGACGCGGTCGACGATGACCGGCGCCAGACCGACGGACGGTTCGTCGATGAGCAGCATGCGCGGCCGGCCCATGAGCGCCTGGGCGATGACGGCCATCTGCTGTTCGCCGCCGCTGAGAACCTCCGCCCGGGCGGTGAGCCGGTCGCAGAGGAAGGGGAAGAGCCCGAGGACGAAGTCCAGCCGCTCCTGCTCCTCGGCCGAGGTCAGCCCGCGCCGCCACAGGCCCAGATCGAGGTTCTCGCGGATCGTGAGGCCGCGGAACAGCCTCCGCCCCTCGGGCACCTGCACGAGCCCCCGTCCACTGATCGCCTCGGCGCGCAGCCCGGTGACGTCCTCGCCGGCGAACTCCACCGTGCCACCCGTCGCCCTGATCAGACCCGATACACAGGACAGGAGCGTCGACTTGCCCGCGCCGTTGGTGCCCACGAGCGCGCAGATCTCCCCCTCTCCCACCTCCAGGCCGATGTCCCGTAACCGGCGGCCGGTTCGTCCATCAGCAGCAGCCGGGGGTGGGCCATCAGCCCCCGGGCGATCTCCATCAGCCGCTGCCGGCCGTGCGGCAGCAGCCCCGCAGGCCGGTGCGCGTCCGCCGCGAGACCGACGAAGTCGAGCAGGCCCAGGGCCTCGTCGCGCAGCTCCCGGGACTCGCGCCGGGCCGACGGAAGGGTCAGCACCTGTGCGGCGACCCGGGCCCGCTCCCAGACGCGCACGGAGAAGCGCGGAACGGCGATGTGGCGGTACGGCGATGTGGCGGTACGGCCCACACGTCCGCCCGGGACGGACCGAGGGCCCGCTCCGACGTCGGACACCGCCGGCGAGTGCGGGCTCCGCTCGCCCCCGCGCGGCTGATACGGCAGGCGGGGACACATCCGCCTCGGTACCGTGACCGCCGCCGCGCTCGCCCGGTTCCGATGACGACGTCGGCGGTGGGACGTCAATCGGTTGGAACGTGCCCGGGTGCGCTGGATACCGTCGCGTTCATGGATGAATTGATACTGCTCAACCGCTCCGACGGTCCGGTCACCCGCAGCCGGCTCGTCCACGACCTGACCGCGCTCGGCCTCGCCGACGGCGACACCGTGATGTTCCATACGCGGATGTCCGCCATCGGATACGTGGCGGGCGGCCCTCAGACGATCATCGACGCGCTCCGGGACGTCGTGGGCGAGCAGGGAACCCTGATGGTGACCTGCGGCTGGAACGACGCCCCGCCCTACGACTTCACCGACTGGCCACCAGCCTGGCAGGACGCCCTGCGCGCCGAGCACCCCGCATACGACCCGGACCTCAGTGAGGCGGACCACAACAACGGCCGGCTCCCCGAAGCACTGCGCCGTTGGCCGGGCGCGGTACGCAGCCGGCACCCCGACGCCGGGTTCGCCGCGCTCGGAGTCGCGGCGACCGCGCTGATGGCCGATCATCCCTGGGACGACCCGCACGGCGCCGCCAGCCCGCTGGCCCGCCTGGTCGCCATGGGCGGCCGGGTTCTCCTGCTGGGCGCTCCGCTGGACTCCCTGACACTCCTGCACCACGCCGAGGCGCTTGCCGAGGCCCCCGGCAAGAGATTCGTGGAGTACGAGCAGCCGATCCTCGCCGATGGGGAGCGGGTCTGGCGGCGATTCCACGACATCGACTCGGAGGACGGGGCCTTTGACTACTCCGGTGTCGTGCCCGAGGGGACGTGGCCCTTCGAGGTCATCGCCCAGGACATGCTCGTTGCCGGAATCGGCGGCAAGGGCCTGATCGGGGCCGCCGAAAGCTATCTGTTCGAAGCCGGAGACGTGGTGAACTTCGGCATCGCCTGGATGGAGGAGAAACTGGGCGGAACCCGGTGACCCGCCCGACCGCGGGCAGTTCACCCTACTCGGCCCCTGATGCCCGGAGCGGCGGCCAGCCGATGACCGGGTCGACAGTGACCGCTGGCACGGCCAGGGGAAGCGCGCACCTCAGACGCTCTCCCCCCGGCCCGGGCGGAGCAGGACGGCTGCCAGGACCGCGGTGACGACCAGGGCGACCGCCGCGATCACCGCCACGGTGGCGAAGCCGCGGTCGTATGCCTGCCGGGCCGCGTCCAGCACGGCGTCCGCGGTCACCGGTGGCAGGCGCGACCCGAGGTCCTCGGCGGCGGCGAACGACTCGCCGGCGGTGACCCGTTCGCCGGGACCGAGGCCGGGAACCGGCGGCATACTCGTGCGGTAGACGACGGCCACGACAGTGCCGAGGACGGCGACGCCGAGGCCCGCGCCGAGTTCGAAGGACGTTTCCTGGATGGCCGCCGCCTCTCCGGAGCGTTCGGGGCGAGCCGCGCTCATGATGGTGTCCGCGCCCAGCGTCATGACGATGCCCGCGCCGTATCCGGCGGCGAGCAGCGACGGGAGGAGCGGGCCGTAGTGGTCGGTGTCGCCGACGGCGGCGATGACCGCGTACGCGAGCGCGAACAGCAGCAGCGCCGCCGTGAGCGCCCCGCGATTGCCCCACCGGTTCGCCACCCAGGGCGCGGTGACGGCACCGATGGCGTTGGCGGCGGCCAACGGCATCAGGGAAAGACCTGCGCGCAGTGGGGAGTATCCGCCCACCTGCTGGAGCCACTGGGTGAGGAAGAACAGCAGGGCGACGTAGCTGCCGAAGCAGCCGATGACGCAGACAGCGGCGGTGGCGAAGCGGCGATCGGCGAAGAGCGACAGGTCCAGCAAGGGCTCCGCCCGGCGTCGTTGGCGGCGGACGAAGACGTACAGCAGCGCCGTACCGCCGAGGGCGGTGACGAGGATCGCGGTGTTCACGCCGCCGTGTTCGCCGGCCTGTTTGAGGCCGTACAGCAGGCTGCCCAGTCCGGTGACGGAGAGCATCACGCCGGCCAGGTCCCAGCGCCGGGGTACGGGGTTCTTCGACTCGGGGATGACACGTGCCCCGACGACCAGGATGACGACGATGACGGGAACGTTCACCAGGAAGACGGCGCCCCAGCCCCACCGCTCGGCGACCAGCCCCCCGACCAGTGGCCCGATCGTCGCTCCGACGCTGTGGGCGGAGGTCCACACACCGATCGCGAAGGCCCGCTCACGGTCGTCGGTGAACACGACCCTGATGATCGCCACTGTCGAAGCCATGATCATCGCCGCGCCGACCCCCAACGCGGCACGTGCGGCGATGAGTTGTCCGGTGGACGTTGAGAACGCGCACACCGCCGAGGCCAGCCCGAACACGGAGAATCCGCTGAGAACCATGCGGCGTCGGCCGATACGGTCGCCCAGGGTTCCGCAGGTGACGAGCATGGCGGCCAGCGCCAGGGAGTACACGTCGACCATCCAGAGCAACTGCGCGGCGTCGGGCCGGAGATCCCGGCTCACACTCGGTATCGCGACGTGCAGCACGGTGAGGTCGATTCCGCACAGCAGCAGGCTGCCCGAAATCACGGCCAGGACTGTCCACCGTTGCCGCGACACCGGCCGGTCTTCTCCCGCTGACGTGCCAACCGGTGCGGGCCTATCCTTGTGCAACATGAACTCAGTTCAGTAGGTACCTGCATGGGCCGCAAGTACGGTCTTTTCTGTCCCCTAGTGCAGTTCGGTATACCAATGGAGGTCAGCAGTGCGTTCCAGCATCGAAGAGACTCCGGATTACTGCGCGGTCGAGTTCGCCATGGAGGTTCTCGGGGGCCGTTGGAAACTGGCGATTCTCAAGCAGCTGGCGCCGGGCACTCTGCGCTTCGGGGAAATCAGACGCGCGCTGCCGGCCATCACCCAGCGCATGCTGACCCGCCAGCTGAGGGAACTGGAGAGCGACGGTCTGGTGAGGCGGACCGTGTACCGAGAGGTCCCGCCGCGCGTCGAGTACACACTGACCGACGTCGGGCACAGCCTGGACTCCATCACCGAACAGCTGGACAAGTGGGGTCGGTGGTACCGGACGGCGGTGCACCGGGGCGAGCCGCCGTCCGGCCCCCGCCCGACCACCGCGTGAGCGAGGCGAGGGGCCGGATCCACGGCGTCCTGCCGATCTCGTCGTGAGCCGGGCGGGGGAGTGACCCCGGAGTCCCGGTCCAGGCAGTTCATGAGGCGCGGACCGGGGCTGCCGGGGAGGTGTCAGGACCGGTTGGCCCGGTGCTCCAGGTAGTGGCGGGTGAGGCGGGCGATGTTGTCGGCGCCATGGCCCGCGTCGATGACAGCCTGGGCGAAGGGGCGGACGGCCCCGAGCGGCCCGGGGTCCATGCCTCGGCTCTCGGCGGCGTGGATGATGTGGTTCATCGTGGTCACGTTCGATGCGATGCCGGATCCGTCGGCGGGGAACTCGCCGCGCTGGAGCCCGACGCGTCGTAGTCGAGCACACAGACGATCACCAGCGGGCTGGCGGCCACCGCATCGGCGGGGGATGCGGCCAGGACGGCCCCATCGGCGACGAGCGCGTCCGCCTTGGCCGCGGTGCGGTTCCATACCGTCGTACGGTGGCCGGAGTTCACGAAAGCGGCCGCGATGGCCGCCCCCATCGGACCGAGACCGAGACCGATAACGGTGACGGGGGTCTTCTCTGCGGGAATGTCGTTCCTTTCATCGTTCGGTGATTCCACCGATCTGTCGGTCGGCCGCCGGCGCCGGGCCACGGGTGTCCGTTCCGGGGTGCGCGAGGGCGAATCCGCGCATGGGTGCGAGCCACCGCGTGTGTCCGGCATTCTGCGCGGGGTACTGGTGGACTTCGACCGGGACGGAGTGGCCCACCATCTGCTGACCTCCGGCTGACGGCACGGCAGGCGGAGGTCCCATCGGGCCGATGGACCTGCTCGACCGGCTTCACCGCTCGACCGGCTTCACCGCGCAACCGGCCGAGCAGGTTCAATTGAAGTCAATCGATCAAGCGATTCAACCAATCAAGAGATGGGGAGCAGCAATGAACGAGACCGGACGATCGGTGACGATTCCGCCGCAGCAGGGGCGCGCGTTCACCGTCGCCGCGGGCGAACTCGTGCAGATCACCGATGTGGAGGGGCATCAGGTCGGCGATCTGTGGGTGATCGACGCCGAGGACCACGGCCGCTGGCTGTCCACCAGCCACAGCAGGGACCGGCTGGAGCGGATGTTCCCCCGGGTGGGGGAGTCGTTCACCGATCAGTTCGGCGACCCGATCACCGAGTTCACCGCCGACGCCTCGCCCGGCAGGCACGACATGCTCTTCCCGCCGTGCAATCGCTGGCTCTACGAGAGCGACGGGCTGTTCGACCACCCGAACTGCCAGGACAACTTCCTCGCCGCCGCCGCCTCGGCCGGAGTCACCCTGCCGGTGGTGCCCGATCCGGTGAACTTCTTCCAGAACTCGGCCCCGGAGCCGGACGGCACCCTGAACGTGCTCACCGCCGCGTCGGCGGCCGGCGACTCGGTCACCCTGCGTATGCTGCGCCCCGCCGTGGTCGTCCTCACCTCGTGTTCCGTGGACAACTGGCCGACGAACAACAAGTACTGCACTCCGCTGCTCGCCCGGATCGGCCCCGCGTGAGCGCGCCGCCGAATCCACCGGTTCCCGTGGACCCTCCGGGGTCCGCGGAAGCCACCGGACCGGTACGGATCGTCAGGCGCCCGGCGCGTCCACACCATGGCCGGGTCCCCGGCACGGCCGGGACGGGCCGGGAGGTCACCGCGCTGGCGGTCCTTGGCGAGTGGATCGTCGCCACCGGGACGACGGCGGAGCTGCGGTCGCGCTTCCCCGGGGACGATCACCCTCGACCACGGACCGAGGGG
>NZ_JBSGUP010000075.1:0-20000 GCF_053607985.1 Streptomyces sp. NPDC055078 | reverse complement strand
ATCGAGGGCGGGCGCCGTATCGCCGTACTCGGCGAGATGCTCGAACTCGGCGCCGACAGCGCGGCCGAGCACCGCGCCGTCGGGGAGTACGCCGCCTCCCGGGCCGACGTGGTGGCCACGGTCGGCGAGGCCGCCCGGCCGATCGCCGACGGCGCTGGAGAGCGGGCGGTGGTGCTGGCCGACAACGACGCGGCCGTCGACTGGCTGCGCGGCCACCTCGCCGCCGGCGATGTGGTGCTGGTCAAAGCGTCGCGCGGCGCGCGCCTCGATGAGGTCGCCGCGGGGCTCGCGTAGCTCGCGCGGTCTCGGCGGGGTGGGCGGGGGGCCGCGCCGCCGTACACCGGTCCGCCACCGTACGGGTCGGGCCACCGTATGGGCCGCGCCGCCGTACCGGTCCGCCGCCGGACCGGTCGGGCTGCCGGACCGGTCCGGCTGCCGTACCGGTCCGCGCCGAGCGGTGCCATCCACGGGCGCCAACGGCGCGGACGAGCAGGACTCGGTGTCAGGGCCCCGCTTCGCCGTCGACCCCGCACCGACCGTCGTCCATGAGGCGCGAGTCCTCGGCGCGCGGGATCGGGGACCTCGTCGAGGGCGACGGCCGCGTGTGACACTCGGGCGGGGCCGTGTGAACAGGACCGTCCTACGAACAGTAGGACTCCACCGTGGTCCCGTACTACGAATCGGCCGGGGACCTGAGGACGGCCAGTGCCTACAGTGACGGGAACGGCACCGCCCGGTCGGCAGCCGCCGCCGACGGACGTCCCCTGCGACGGCCGTCAGCCGGGCCGGTGGTGTCGGCCGACAGAAAGGCGCCAGTCAGATGGACAGCGGAGTCGTGGTCAGCCTGCGTGATGTGGGCAAGAGATTCGGGACATTCACCGTTCTCGACGAGGTGAGCCTGGATGTGACAGCCGGGGAGACGGTGTGCGTCATCGGGCCCAGCGGCTCGGGAAAGTCGACGCTGCTGAGGTGCTGCAACCTTCTGGAGATCCCCGACAGTGGTGATCTGCACGTCGGGGGCACCCGCTACCACCCCCTGCCCGCAGGCCGAGGTCGCGCCGCCGCGCTGCGGGAGCTGCGCAGCCGCTCGGCCATGGTGTTCCAGAGCTTCGAACTGTTCCCGCACCTGACCGCCGTGGAGAACGTCGCGCTCGCGCCCATCAGGGTGCGCAACGTGCCCAGGGATGAGGCGCTGGAGAGGGCACGGAGCCTGCTGGAGAGGGTCGGACTGCGTGAGTTCACCGAGGCCCGCCCCTCGACACTGTCGGGCGGGCAGCAGCAGCGGGTGTCCATCGCCCGCGCCATGGCCATGGAGCCCGAGGTGCTGCTGTTCGACGAGCCCACCTCGGCGCTGGACCCGGAAATGGTCGGCGAGGTGCTGGAGATCATCCATGAGCTGGCGACCACGGGGGCGACGATGATCGTGGTGACCCATGAGATGCAGTTCGCCCGCAACGCGGCCACCCGTGTCGTGGTGATGGACGCCGGGAAGATCCTGGAGGTCGGTACACCGGATCAGGTGTTCGACGCACCGAGCCATCCCAGGACGAAGCGCTTCCTCCAGGCCCTCGCCCGGTCCAGCCAGGCAGTCTGACGTGACGGCGACGCCCGATACGCCTGATTCCGCTCGGCCGGGCAGTGACGAGGTCGAAGCACTGCGCCGCATCGCCGCGACGGTCAACTCCAATCTGGAGCTGGGGACCGTCCTCGACGCGATCGTGTCGGCGGTGTCCGCGTTCACCGAGTGGAAGCTGTGCTGGGTCATCGCCCTGGATGTTCCGGCCGGGGTCGCCGAGGTCATAGCGCGCGAGGACCGGCTCACGTACTCGGGCAGCAGCAGTCAGCGGTTCTGGCCCATCGACGAGATCCCCGCGAGGGACGTCGTGGGAGGCACGGAGCCGATCGTCATCCACGACGCCCACGAGTCGCAGTACCGGTTCTACGCGGATGACGCTCGTCGGCGCGGATACCGCTGCGGTGTCCTTCTGCCGCTTCGCGAGCCCGACCTCGACGGACGTTCCCTGGTTCTCGCGGTCCAGCGCCCGCAGGCCGGGCAGGTGGACGGCGCGGCGCTCGCGTTCCTTGAGGCCGTCGCCGACCTCTCGTCCGTCGCCCTCGTCAACGCGGGCAAGGTCGCACAGGAACAGCGTGACATCGCGGAGCTGGTCCGGGCCGCGGCCGTCCTGCGCACCGGGCTGGCGGGGACCCTGGCGGGGCAGGACGGGGAACAGATTCTCACAGCGGTCGCCGAAACACTGGACATCGCGATCGTCGTGGTGAACCACCAGCTCACCCCCATGGTCACGGTGGTCGGCCGGAACTGGTCGCCCGCGGGGGAGGGCGCCACCGACTATGTGTCCCTCGCGCAGAACGCGGCCCGTCGCAGGAATGGTGAGGCCCCGCAGACCGGCCGGGAGAGGGAACAGGACCGGCCCAGGAACCGCCGCACCCCGTCCGGGCCTGGTACCTCCGGGAAGCCTGTGGCTGGTGCGCCCGGAAAGGCTCCGGGTGCTTCCGGCGGTTCAGCCGCCGAGAGAGCCGAGACAGAGGGGGACGCCTTCACGGCCCAGGGTCTGTCCGGGGCCCAGGGTCTGTCCCGGGTGCGGGAACCGTCCGGGGTCCGGGTCAAGATCACTGAGCTGCTTCCCGAGTCGGAGCGTCCCCTGCTGGCCTGCGTCCTGCGCCGTGGACCGGCGAGCCGGGTCGAAACGGCTCTCGACTCACTCGTGAACGTCGCGGTCGGCATTGTGGTGTCCCGGTCGCTGCTGGCTTCCGCCGAACAGGACCGGGAGACCGACACGGCCCTGACCGAACTGGTCCGCCGTTCCCCCATCGACCCCCTGGCGCTGCGAATACGCCTGGCGGCGCTGGGTCTTCCACCGCCGATGCGCTGCCGGATCGTCCGGATATCCGCCCGCTCCCCGGTGGATACCGATCTGCGCCGGGTACTGAGCGACGTGCACAGTGTGCTCCGCGCCCGGCGGGTCAGCGGAGTCGCCGTGGGCTGGGTGGACAGCAGCGTCGTGCTGGTGCTGCCCGCCGCCGACGACCACCACGAGGCGCTGACGGCGATCCGGGGGATGCTGCGAGGCGTCGGCGGGATCGGAACCACGCTCACCGCCGTGGTGAGCAGTCCGGGACCGGTTCCCGCCGACGGCCCCCGGATGTGGGCCGAGTGCGAGACCCTCACCCTGGTGGGGGCGTCGGGCGCGGCCGGGGACATCGTGGCCTACGACCGGTTCGGCGCGCTCGCGTTCCTGCTGACCTCCTGCCACGACGGCGCGGCGGTCAGATTCGTCGAGTCCCAGATCGGCCCGCTCCGCCGCTACGACGACGACCACTCCGGCTCGCTCGTCGAAACCCTGGAGGTGTTCCTCCAGACATCGGCGCGGCTCCAGGAGACGGCTCGGCTCCTGTGCATACACGTGTCCACGCTGCGGTACCGGCTCGACCGGATCACCGAAATCCTTGGAACGGATCTGAAGGGTTCCGAGGAACGGTTCTCCCTGGCCCTCGCCTGCCGGCTGATGCATATTGTCGACGCCGCTGCCGGACCGGCCGAAAATGGTGGACCTGTAGCAAAAGCAGCAGGCAGTGGTAAAAGTTCGTCGGAATCGAAGGAAGGAACGGAAGAGCCGGGTCTGTAGCGTTCAAGGTGTCGAAGACAAGTCCGCGGGACGAATAGCGCGGATACCGATTCGAATTCATTGGACGCAACATGGAACTCGGGCTTTTCCTCGCCTATCAGGTCAACAATGACGCACAAATGGACGGCCTTTACGACCGCATGGTGGAATACGCGGTCCGGGCCGACGAGAGCGGGTTCACCCGGGTCTGGACTCCGGAACACCACCTCGTGCAGTTTCTGCCCTCACCCTCGGCGCTGATCACCGCGGTCCACATAGGACAGCACGTGAAGTGCCGAGTGGGCACCGGGGTGGTGGTCCTCCCGTTCCACCAGCCCCTCCAGCTCGCCGGGGAGATCGCGGCGGCCGACAACTCCCTCGGCGGGAGGCTCGACCTCGGCGTGGCCAGGGGCGCGTACCGCTACGAGTTCGAGAAGTTCGGTCTGTCGTTCGCCGAGAGCCGGGACCATTTCATCGAGAACCTGACAGCGGTCGAGACGCTGCTGCGCACCGAGGACGCCCCGGTCGGCTTCACCGGGCGGTTCTCCTCCTTCCACGACGCCTATGTGTGGCCACGTCCGGTGCAACGTCCGATGCCTCCGGTGTGGATGGGGGTGCAGAGCCCGCCGGGTGTCGAGGACGCCGCCCGGCGTGGCTACGACGTACTCAATTCCCTGTTCTTCTGGGACGACGACCACATGCGTACGGTCGCCGAGGCATTCCACCGGGGAAAGGCGCAGTCCTCCCGCGACGATGCCCGGCTCGGAGTCACCCGGTACGCGTTCGTCACCCGTGACGACAAGGAGACCGAGCAGCGCATCGAGGAGGTCCTGGAGGGCTGGCGCATCCACGCGCAGCTCCATGACTTCACCCAGAACGCCGACCCGCTCGGCCGGGTGCGTCCGGCCCCGCAGGAGAACGAACCGACCGTCGACGACCTGCGCGACCGTTTGTTCATCGGCACCGGCGACGAGATCAAGGAGAAGCTCCGCCGGTACCGCGATGCGGGCGTGGACATGATCAACCTCAACCTCGTGGGGGGCGCTCCCCGTGACGAGACGCTGGAGACCATCGGCCGGTTCGGCGAGCTGCTCGCCGAGGTCAACGCCGGATCCGGGATGTCAGCCGATTCCGGGATGTCAGCCGGATCCGGGATGTCAGCCGAGTCCTCGGCATCAGCGGAGGGCCGCGGCCATGGTGAGCCAGTCCATGCCCGCTGAGCACGGGAGCTGCGCAGTGGAGATCGCCGACAAGGCCGTACCGGTGCACGAGTACAAGCAGTTCGCCGGATCGTTCCTCACCGGGGTGGCCGTTGTCACCGCGCGGGACCTGGACGGTGATCACGGGTGCACCGTCAGTTCCCTGTCCAGCGTCAGCCTGGCCCCGTCCCTGATGATGGTGTGCCTGCACCGGATGTCACAGACACTCCGGGTGATCGAGCGGACGGGGCGGTTCGCGGTGAGCCTGCTCGCCCAGGGAGAGCAGGCGACTCGGACCGCGCTGGCCTTCGCCCGGCCGGGGCGTGACGCGTTCGACCAGGTCGCTCTGGAGCGCAGTCCCGCCGGCCTCGCGCTCAGCCCCGTCGCGGTGGCGCAGGCCGAACTGACCGTCCAGGCACTGCACGACGGTGGCGACCACGCGATCGTTCTGGGCACCCCGGTCTGGACCTCCGCCGCCGACGGTGTCCCCTTGGCCTACTGGAGATCACGGTTCCTGTCATGACCACTCATCCCACCGACCCCAGCTCCGTCCCGGACCGGGCCGGCCCCGGTGGTCACGCGGGGCCCGCCGCCGGCCCGGACCGGAGCGGCCGGGGCAGCGACTGGAGCGCCGACTGGAGCGCCCTCACCCGCGACATCGTGTTCGACCGGATCTGGTCCCGCCCAGGGCTGACCACACGGGAGCGCCGACTGGTCACGGTCGCCCTGCTGGCGGCCTCCGGCGCCGAGTCGGCCGCCCGGTTCCACCTCCGGGCGGGCCTGGACGAGGGCATCGACGCGGACGACTTCTACGAACTCGTCGCACACACCGCCGTCTATGCGGGATGGGCCACCGGAGGGCGCGGGATCGGCTGGCTGCGCTCCGTCGTGGCAGACAGGGAGGCGGACCGGTGAACGGACCATTCGCCACTCAGGACGTCCAGGGCGTCCGCGACCGGCTCGCGGAACTCTGCGCCGAACTCGTCGTCGCGGGCGGTTCGGTCCGTCCCGAGGAGTCGTTCACTGTGAGCGCCCCGGGGATGCCCGCGCTGACCTGGTCCTGCGCCGACGCGGGGCCCGGTGACGCGGACCGCGCGCTGGACGCGGCCTGGAGCTGTTACCCCGGCTGGGCGGCGACGCCCGTCTCCGAACGGGCGGCGCTCGTCCGGCGCTGGGCCGCCCGGATCGAGGACGACACGGACCGGTACGCGGCCGTGATCGCCGTCGAGGCGGGGAAATCGCTGCCCGAGGCCCGGCGCGAGACGCTGTTCACGGTCGCCACGCTGAAGACCTTGGCCGATACGGCGGAGGACTTGCTCACCGGGGCCGGCCCAGGGGTGCGCCGGGACCGCATGGTCACGGTGCGGCAGCGCCCCCTGGGCCCGGTCCTCGCGATCACCCCGTGGAACTTCCCGCTGTCGCTGGCCGCGCGCAAGACAGCGTCCGCACTGCTCACGGGCTGTCCGGTGATCCTCAAGCCGTCCGAGCTCACCCCCGCATCCGCGCTGCTGATGGGGCGTGACCTCGTCGCCGGAGGAGCGCCCGAGGGATCCGTTTCGGTGCTGCCGACCACCCGGTCGGCCGACCTGACCGGCGCGCTGACAGGTGACCCGCGACTGCGAAAAGTCTCGTTCACCGGCTCGACAGAGGTCGGCCGGGCGGTCCTGCGCGCGACCGCCCGGAACATCCAGCGGGTGTCGCTCGAACTCGGTGGCAACGCCCCGTTCGTCGTCTGCCCCGCGCACGACGCCGAGAGGGCCGCGTCCGGTGCCCTCGCCGCCAAGCTGGCGAACAACGGCCAGGCGTGCACCGCGGCCAACCGTCTGATCGTCCCCGAGGATGCCCGCCGGGTGCGGACGCTGGTGGCCGAGCGGTTCCAGGAACTGGGCATCGGCTGGAGCCTCGACCCGGAGGCGTCCCCGGTCGGACCAGTCATCAGCGCGGCGGCCGCCGAACGCGTCGAGGCCCTGGTCTCCGATGCCCTCGCCCGGGGGGCACAGGTGGTCAGGGCCCGCGCCGAAACTCCGGAGTACGGCCATTACGTACGCCCGGCGCTCGTTCTCGGAGTGGAGCCGCACTGGCCCATCGCCAGGCAGGAGGTCTTCGGGCCCGTCCTGCCGGTGCTCACCTACCGGGACCTGGACGAGGCCGTACGGATCGCCGGCGACACCGAGTACGGACTCGCCGCCTACGTCTACGGCACCGCGCCCGCCGAGGTGGCCCGCGTCGCGGACGGTCTGGACACCGGCCTCGTCGCGGTCAACCACCCCTCCGTGTCCCACCCCGCGGCCCCCTTCGGCGGGGTCAAGCACTCCGGCTACGGCCGCGAGAACGCGGCGGAGGGACTGTCCGAGTACATGTCCGCCACCAGCACCATCGGGGATCTCGAATGACACCCATCACCGCCACCAGCCGTCCAGCCGGCGAGTCCGTCCTCCGGTCGTCCCGGATCTTCACCATGGACGCCGACCGCAGCATCGTGGACGGTCATGTACACATCCGTGACGGCCGGATCGTCACCGTCACCGAGGGCCCGTGGAAGGGGCCCGCGCACATCCCCGTGACCGACCACGGAGACCGGCCCCTGCTGCCCGGCTTCGTGGACCCGCACGTCCACCTGGAGATGAGCGCCGCCGCCCTGTGGGGAACGGTTGACTGCCACACCCCGCCGTGCTCCTCCATCGACGATCTTCTCAGCCAGCTCCACGACCACCGTGATCTGCGGGAACAGCGCGGCGGATGGCTGATCGGCCAGGGCGGCCTCTTCGCCGACCGGCGGTTCACGGACGGTCGCCTGCCCACCCGGGACGATCTGGACAAGGTCTCCACGGAATTCCCGATCGCCATCCGCTTCGGCGCACATGTCACCGTGCTCAACTCGGCCGCCCTGGACATCGCGCGTGAGTCGGGCCTGCCGGAGACCGGGGACGCGCACATCGGCACCGACGGCACCGGGCGCTGGACCGGCATCCTGCACGAGCTGTACTACGCACTGCCCATACCCGTGATGACCCGGGACGATCTGCGGTCGGCGGTGGAGGCCGCGGCGCAGCGGTATCTCACCCGCTACGGCGTCACGACGATCGGCGAGATCACGAACACCCCGGAGGGCATCGAGCTGCTCGCCGAGGCCGCGGGCACGCGGGTGCCCCAGCACGTACGGGCCTTTGTCTGGTCACCCGGCACGATGGGCCTCGACACGGTGTGCGCACGCGCGGAAGCGGGACTGCTGCCCCGCACCGGGGCGTTCGACGTCGCCGGGGTCAAGATCTTCGTCGATGGGGGGTTCTCCGCCGCGGGGGCCGCCGTCCTGCGGCCGTATCGCTCCAACCCGGGGTCACGGGGCAGGATGGCGTACGACCGTACGGCGCTCACCGACCTCGTGCGCCGGACGGACGAGGCGGGCCTCCAGGTCGCCGCGCACGTCAACGGCGAACGCGCCCAGGCCGAGCTGTGCGCGGCCACCGTCGCGGCGCGCTCCGGCCGCGCCCGTACGTCTCCCCGTATCCGGCTCGAACACGCAGGCAACGTCCTCACCGACCCCTCGACCGTGGACCGGTGGGCCGAGGCGGAGGCGGTCATCGTGCCGCAGGCCGGGTTCATCTGGACGATGGGCAGCTTCCTCACCGACTACCTGGGCGACTACGCGGCCGACGCCCGCTTCCCGTTCCGCTCCCTGCTCGACCGAGGAGTGACGGTCGCGTCCGGCTCGGACGGCGCGGGCTCGGAACTCCTCCAGTTCAACCCGATGTTCGGCGTCCAGTGCGCGGTCGGCCGGGTCTCCTGTACGGGCGAGGTGGTGGCCCCGTCCGAAGCCGTCACCGTGACCGAGGCGCTGGCGATGCACACGATCTCCGCGGCCGAGGCCCTCGATGTCGCGGACACCCGCGGCTCCCTGGAGCCCGGCAAGCGCGCCGACCTCGTCGTTCTGCCCCAGGACCCCACCACCGCCGGTGTCGCCGGCCTGGCGGACCTCCTGCCGGAACAGGTGCTGTTCGCCGGCGTGCCCGCGGACCTCGGGAAGGACCGGCCGTGATCACCGAGTTCCGCCGCTACCGGGTCACGGCGGGTGACCTCCCCGATCTCACGCACCGCTTCGCGCACCTCGTGACCCCGCTGTTCACCGCGCACGGGTTCCGGGTCGAAGGCGCGTGGACGCCCGCCGAATTCCTCGGGACCCGGCCATGACCTGACCATTCCGGGCTCTTCGGCCGGTTCGCGGCCTCCCCGGCCAGAGCCGCCTCCCGGCCGCGTGATCGCCGTACCGGAAAAGATGACGCGGAGAGACGGTGCGGGGAGCGGAAACGGAAACGGAAACGGAAACGGAAACGGAAACGGAAAACACCGTCCGCTCCTGTCCTTCCTGCGAATCCGGGCCGGGAACTTCCACCGAAACGACGAGGGCTGTCCCGGCCCCACTCGACTTACAGTGTGCCGACCCCCCAACCTCATACCTCGACAAAGGAGACGGAAAGTGAACCTGAGAGCATCGGCGAGACGCCTCTTCCCACGTAACCCGCGGATGGTCGGCTCCGCCATCGCGGCCCTGGTCACCCTCACCGCGACGGCCACGGCCTGCGGCGGTTCGGACACCGGCGGGCACCAGAGCGACGGCGTTCCCTTCAAGACCGCGGAGAAGGGTCATCTGACCGTCACCTATTCAGAGAGCTACCTTCCGAAGATCGCCACAGGAGAGGAAGGGAAACTCATAGGGTACGAAGGATTCCTGCTGACCAAGGTCGCCGAGAAGTACAAACTGAAGCTGAAGCTGAAGCCGACCGAGTTCGCCTCCCAGATTCTTTTCGTGGCTCAGGGGAAGGCCGATGTCGGCACCGGGACCTACTACACGGACAAACGGGCCAAGCAGGTCTTCTACAGCCGGCCCAACATCAATGACCGACTGGGCGCGCTGATGCTGAAGAGCGCCTCGTGGTCGGGCGTCGACTCCCTGAAGGGAAAGCGGATCGCCTCGGTGACGGGCTTCTCGTACAACGACTACCTCATCAAGGCGTACGGAGAATCGAATGTGAAGCTGTTCCCCTCCTACGCCGAAGCCGCCAAGGCCACGTTGAACAAGCAGGTGAGCGCCTTCCTGGGTTCCACCGGAACCGCCCCTGGCATCATCAAGCAGAACCCCCAGTTCACCCTGCACGCTCTCGCCGACGGTGATCTGGACCTGCCGCCGAACATCCTCGTCTCGGCCGCCCACGACTACGTACGCTGCGACAACCCGGGGCTCGCGGACGCCGTCGACGAGGTCCTGGACGAGCTGATCGAGTCGGGTGAGTGGCAGAAGCAGCTCGACTCCTGGGGTGTCGGCGGCAAGGAGTACCTGCCGTCCAGGAACCGTCCCGACCAACTGTGCGCATGACCAGCGGCGCCGGCTCCCGCACCGGGACATGAGGGAAAGGAGGCAGCAGTGGAGACAAGCTGGATCAGCTTCCTGATCCGTGGGTTCGAGACGACCGTCATGCTCGTGGTCATCAGCTCGGTGATCACCGTCGCCGCCGCGGCGGTCGTCGCCTTGGGCCGGATCAGCACCAGACGCTCGGTACGGCTACTGACCAGGGTCTATGTCGAGGTGTTCCGCAGCATCCCGCTGCCGGTGCTCCTTGCCGGACTGTACTTCGGTTTCGGCCCGCAGTTCGAGAACATCGGCGTCACCGCCTTCGGACTCGCGGTCCTCGGACTCGTCCTGAACGAGACCGCCTACCTCGCCGAGGTCTACCGGGGTCTGATCTCCTCGGTCAGGATCGGCCAGTGGCGCGCGGCGGCCAGCCTCGGTCTCACCCGGTGGCAGACCCTGCGTCACGTGCTCATCCCGCAGGTGACGACCGCCGCGGGCCCCCAGACGGCCAACGGGATCATCTACCTCGTCAAGGGCAGCGCCCTGGCCTCCCTGATCACCGTGCCGGAACTGACCATGTACGGGACCCGGCTGGTCGTCGACACCTTCCGGCCACTGGAGGTGTACCTGCTCATCGCAGTGTTCTACCTGCTCCTCACCGTCCCGGTGGCGTACGTGACCCGTGCCATGACCGGACGCCGGGGTCGCGTCCGCTCGGAGCGCGGGCCGCACACCCGCCGGGACGCTCCCCGGGACAGTGCAGAATCGTCACCGCAGCACACGGAGAAGGCATGGACATCTACCTCGACCTGATCTCGAAGGCACTGCCGGTCACCCTGTCGGTGAGCGCCTGCGCCTGGCTGGTGGCCGCCGTACTCGGTCTGGGCCTCGGCCTTCTCGGCGGCTCACGTCACCGTGCCGTACGTGAGGGCCAGTTCTTCGTGAGCACGGTGCTGCGCGGCATGCCCGAGGTCCTGGCGATCTACCTGCTGTTCTTCGGCCTCACCGACTACGGCATGGACTTCTCCCCGTTCAGCGCCACGGTCGTGGCCCTCGGTCTGACCCAGGCCGGATTCTGGTCCGAGGCGGTGCGCGGCACGCTCGATCTCGTACCGCTCCGGCAGCGCGAAGCGGGCCAGTCGCTCGGGCTGTCCGCCCTCCAGGTCAACCGCCATGTGGTGCTCCCACAGATTGTCCAGCCGCTGCTCGCACCCGCGTTGAACATGTTCGTCGCCCTGATGAAGCTCACCGCCATCGCCGCGGCGGTCGGACTGCCCGAACTCCTCCACTCAGGCCGCGCGGAGATGGACCGCACCTATCAGGTCATCCCCGTCGTCATCGCTCTCGCCGTGATCTACATCGTGGTGACCCTGCCGCTGACCCATCTGGTAGGTGTCGTCGAGCGGCGCAGCCGCAGCCGGTCGACCCAGGAGTCGATGCCGGTGTTCTCCTGAGCGGCCGGGCGGCCGGTCCGTCCACCACGAGATCCGGACTCATCGCCCGCGCCGCCTCATGTAAAGGTCGAAGGCCCGGTAGATCATCGGCCGCAGCGGCAGGTCCCACTCGCCGACGTACCGCACCGCCTGACCGCCGGTGCCGACCTTGAACTGGATCAGCCCGAGGTGCGGGTCGTCGGCGTCGAGGGTGGGGGTGATGCCGCGCAGGTCGTAGACGTCGCAGCCGGCCGCCAGTGAGTCGCGGATCATGGCCCACTGGCAGGCGTTGGAGCCGCGCACCTCGCGCTTCCCGGTGGAGGAGGCGCCGTAGGAGTACCACGCGTGGGCACCGACGCGGACCAGGATGGTGGCGGCGACCAGGTCGCCCTGGTGGTGGGCCAGGTAGAGCCTGATCCGCTCGGGATCCTCGGCGCGCAGCACCGCGAACATGGTCTCGAAGTAGCGCAGCGGCCGGGGCGTGAAGTGGTCGCGCTCGGCCGTGTGGACGTAGAGGTCGTGGAACGCCTTCAGATCCTCGCCGACCGTGACCTCGACTCCCTCCTTGGCTGCCTTCTTGATGTTCCGGCGCCAGAGCTGGTTCATGCCCCTGAGCAGCTCCTCCTCGGTCCTGCCGGCCAGCGGAACCTCGTATCTGAACTGCGGATGCCCGACCCCGAAGCCGTCCTGGGGGCTCTGCGGCAGCCAGCCGGCGTCCCTGAGCCGGCTGGTCACACGGGCGCCGACCGGATCGGCCCACTGGCCGGACAGCTCGGTGAGCCGCTTGACGCCCGGATCGGCGATGCCCGCCTTGACCTGGTCGGCGCTCCAGGTGTTCGTGCAGACCGGCGGGCCGAGCCGGATCGCGAACGCGCCTTGTGCCTTGAGATGGGCCGCCAGCGGGTCGAGCCAGGCACCGATCTCACCGGTCCAGTCGATGACCGGGCCCTCGGGCAGATAGGCCAGCGTGGCGCGCTCGAACTTCGGCACCGGGCGGTGCAGGACGAGCCCGGCGCCGACCAGCTGCCGGCCGTCGTGCCAGCCGATGGACTCGCTGCGCCACTCGGTCTTGACCCGGCCCCAGGCCGGGGTCTGCAGGAAGCTGACCGACCGCTGTGTCCGCACGAACGCCAGGTGTTCGGCGGCGCTGATCGGCCCGACGGTCAGACCCCCGCCCGCCGCCCCCGCCCCTCCGTGGTGCGCGTGCGCGGGGGCGTGCGTGGGGGCGTGCGCGTGCTCGTACTCTTGCGAGTTCATCGGGCCGCCGTCCTCGCGCCCGCGATCTCGGACGGCTCGCTGACGCACCCCGGATACCACCGGCTCCGGGCCACTGTTCGGGCTGGTTCGCTGTAGGACATGCCTCCAGTCAAGGCGGCGCGGTGTTGCCGACACGTATACGGATTTCGATACGCCGACGATATGCCGACGAGAGGTTCCGGGCCGCGCCCCACCATGCGGCCCCACGAGGCGGCCCCACGCGGTGGCCCTGCGCAACGGCCCCACGCGGTCGCTCTACGCGGTGGTCATCAGCTGATGGTCACCAGCTGAGTCGGGCCGCCACCGGCAGATGGTCGCTCCCGGTGGCGGGCAGCACCCATGAACTCGCCGGCCGCACGCCGTGGACCAGGATCTGATCGATCCGCGCGACCGGGAACCTCGCCGGCCAGCTGAACCCGAAGCCGTCACCGGCCACATCCTGGGCCGAGCGCAGCCGTGAGGTGATACCGGCGAAAGCGCGGTCGTCCGTGGTGCCGTTCAGATCACCGAGCAGCACCACCCGCTCGTTCGGCTCGGCGGCGACGGCCTCGGCGAGCGCCCGCGCGTTTCGGTCCCGCGAGTCCGTCCCGAAGCCTCCCTTGGGATGTACCCGTACGGACCCCAGGTGGGCCACATACACCGCCAGCGGACCGCGGTCCGTGGCCACCGTGGTGCGCAGCGCCCGGTTGTAGGGCAGCTTGACGTCGGCCGGCTTGGTGTCCCCCAGCGGGCCGTAGTCCATCTCGATGTCGACCGGCCGGGTGTCCGACAGCGGCGACTTGCTCCACAGCCCGACCGTGCCCTGCACTGTGCGGTACGGATACGTCTTCGCCAGGCCCTTCTCGTACAGCGGCTTGGCCTGCGCGGTGATCTCCTCAAGCGCCAGCACATCCGCGCCGGACGCGGCCAGCTCGCGGGCGGTCCCGGCCGGGTCGCGGTTGTCGGCGCCGACGTTGTGGGTGACCACCATGAGGTCGCCGCCCGGGTGGGACTTGTCGCCGAGCAGCCCGCCGAAGAGGCTCAGCCACACCGTGACCGGCAGCAGCAGCGCGACCACCGCGGAGGCGGAGCGGCGCCACAGCGCCCCGGTCAGCAGCACCGGGATGAACAGGCCGAACCACGGCAGGAAGGTCTCCACCAGGCTGCCGATGCCCCCACGGTCCGTGAGCCGCGCGTGCAGCAGCAGGAGCAGGCCCAGCAGCAGCGCGAGCGCCGCGACGACGAGGCCGCGCTTCCAGGGCCCCGGCCGGGTGGCGCCGCGGAGTACCCGGCGGACGCGCGCGCGGCGGGTACCGGGGCCGGTGTCCGTGCGCGTACCGGGCCCGGTGTCGCGGCGGGCGGCGCCGGCCGTCCCGGTCTCCGCCGTGTCCACCCGCGTCATCGTCTGTCCTGGTTCACTGCCGGGTTCACTGCCGGTCACTGCTGTGTCCTCGGGTCCTGGGCGGGGGCGGCATACGTCCCCGTACTCGGCGACCGCCTCCCGACGACTGTCGGGCCGGCGGTCGGGGCGACCGCCTGGAGCCGGCCCATCCGGCGGGACGCCGATCGCGGGTTTCGATGCATACCGCCAGTCAAGGCGGCGCGGTGTTGCCGACACGTATGCGGATTTCGATACGCCGCCGATATGTCCTGACTCGTAGCATCAGCGGTATGCGTGTACTGATCGTCGAGGACGAGCCCTATATGGCGGAAGCCATCCGCGACGGGCTGCGTCTGGAGGCGATCGCCGCCGACATCGCCGGTGACGGCGACACCGCGCTGGAACTGCTGAGCGTCAACGCCTACGACATCGCCGTCCTCGACCGCGACATCCCCGGACCGTCCGGTGACGAGATCGCCAAACGCATCGTCGCCTCCGGCAGCGGCATGCCGATCCTCATGCTCACCGCGGCCGACCGGCTGGACGACAAGGCCACCGGATTCGGCCTCGGCGCCGACGACTACCTCACGAAGCCGTTCGAACTCCGAGAGCTGGTCATGCGGCTCAGGGCGCTCGACCGCAGGCGTGCCCACAGCAGACCACCTGTACGGGAGATCGCGGGCTTGCGGCTGGACCCGTTCCGCCGCGAGGTCTACCGGGACGGCCGCTATGTCGCGCTGACCAGGAAGCAGTTCGCCGTGCTCGAAGTCCTCGTGGCCGCCGAAGGCGGTGTCGTCAGCGCCGAGGACCTGCTGGAGCGCGCGTGGGACGAGAACGCGGACCCGTTCACCAACGCCGTACGCATCACCGTCTCGGCGCTGCGCAAGCGTCTCGGCGAACCCTGGATCATCGCCACCGTGGCCGGCGTCGGCTACCGCATCGACACAGCGCCCGGCACCGGACGTGAGGGAGCAGACCGTGGATAGACAGCCCGGCATGAGCGTTCGCGTCAAGCTCACCCTCAGCTACGCCGGGTTCCTCATGCTCGCCGGCGGCCTGCTGCTCGCGGCGGTGTGGGTGTTCCTCCTTCGCTACGTCCCCGATCGGGCCATGCTCATCGACCCCGATGACAGGCCCGGTAGTGTCTTTCCCGTCCGGTCCGTCCTCCTGGAGGTCTTCGCTCCGAGGGCAGCCGCCGTACTGGTGTTCCTGCTGGCATTCGGTCTTGTGGGAGGGTGGCTGCTCGCCGGCCGCATGCTCGCCCCGCTGAACCGCGTCACGGACGCCACCCGGATGGCCACGAGCGGATCGCTGTCCCACCGTATCCGGCTGCCGGGCCGCAATGACGAGTTCCGCGAACTCGCCGACGCCTTCGACTCGATGCTCGGCCGCCTCGAAGCACACGTCGCCGAACAGCAGAGATTCGCGGCCAACGCCTCGCACGAGCTGCGCACCCCGCTGGCGATCTCCAAGGCCCTGATCGACGTGGCCCGTACCAATCCGACCGCCGACACAGGCGAACTCGTCGAACGCCTCCACGCCGTCAACACCCGGGCCATCGACCTCACCGAGGCGCTGCTCCTGCTCAGCCGCGCCGAGCAGCGGTCCTTCACCCGGGAACACGTCGACCTGTCCCTCATGGCGGAGGAAGCCACCGAAACACTCCTCCCCCTCGCGGAGAAGCACGGCGTCACCCTCGAAACCAGCGGCGACATCGCCCCCACGACCGGATCACCGGCACTCCTCCTGCAACTGACCACGAATCTCGTACAGAACGCGATCGTCCACAACCTGCCCGGACACGGCAGCGGCAGCGTATGGGTCCACACCGGCGTCCGCCCCACCACCGTGGTGCTCACCGTCGAGAACACCGGCGAGCAGGTCACCCCCCAACTGGCCTCGACCCTCACCGAACCGTTCCAGCGCGGCACCGAACGCGTCCACACCACCGACCCCGCGGGCGTCGGCCTCGGCCTGGCCATCGTCAAGACCATCACCCGGGCCCACGACGGAACGCTCACCCTCACCCCGCGCCCCGCCGGCGGGATGCGCGTCACGGTGGAACTACCCGCGACGGCGGAGCACAGCGGCGGGTGACCTCCCGATGATCACCTCGGTCGCGGTACACGGCCGAGGAACACCAACCTGTCACCGGCGGCACACCGCCCATACCGTCTTCCCCCGGGGATTGTGCGGCAGCACGCCCCAGTCGTCCGCCAGCGCCTCCACGAGCAACAGGCCGCGCCCCGACTCGCCATCCGCGTCAGCCCGTCGAACGGGCGGACGGTCGCCACGAGCGTCCGTGACCTCGACCCACAGCTCCCTCGCGTCGAGCACGACGATCAGCCGGGCCCCCCGACCGCGCACCTTGCCGTGCAGGGCGGCGTTCGCGGCGAGTTCGGCGATCAGTAGGGGTGCGGTGGCGAGGAGATCGCCGTCGCGCCCCTCCCCCGGTGCCAGCCGTTCCGTGAGCCACCGCTCCGCGGTCTGACGCACGACGCGAGCTCCGCGACGGGTGGTGGGGAAGAAGGTGCGGAGGCTCATGTGGCCGGTGTTCGCGAGGGGTTCACGGGTCGCGGGCCCGGATTCCTGGTTCATCTCACCGAGGGTGACGGGCCCGTTCTACGGTGGGGAGTACCCGCTGCGGTACGACACGCGTCTGTCAGGCCGTACGGGCAGGCTGTCCGGGTGGCGGCCCGAAATGTACGGGCGTCCGCCCGTGACATCCGCCGGTGACGGTCGGTGGGGTGTTCGACGGCAGAATCAGAGAACGGGGGTGCGCGATGGCGGCACAGGGCGATACGAGCACGGAGGACCCGGCGGGTTCGGAAGAGGTCGCGGAACTCTTCCGCGCCATCGGCCGCATGATCAAGGCCGCGCGGGAACGGGCCGGGATGAGCCAGCGGGAGCTGGGGCAGCGGGTCGGATACAGCGAGGAGCAGATCTCCTCGATCGAACGCGGACGGCGGACGCCCCAGCCGGACTTCCTGGTGACGGCGGACGAACTGCTGGGCTGCGGCGGTCTGCTGGCGGTACTGGCGGAGGACGTACAGCGGGCGAAGTCGCGGCGGCGGGTGCGGCATCCGGAGTGGTTCCGGGATTACGCGGCGTTGGAGGCGCAGGCGGTGGAGCTGCACGACTACAGCTCCCTGGCCATCCCTGGCCTCCTCCAGACGGAGGGTCACGCGCGTGTGGTGTTCGGCACGCGGCAACCCATCCTGGACGAGGAGACCGTCGACCAGCGGGTGGCAGCACGACTCGACCGCCAACAGATCTTTCAGAGGTGGCCTCCACCGTTCACAACGTTCACGATCGAGGAGTCTGTGTTGCGGCGTCCCCTCGGCGGGTGGGACGTTCACCACGAGCAACTGGAAGCGCTGATTCAGTTCAGCAGACTGCGCAGTGTCGAACTCCAGGTACTCCCGATGGATCGTGAGGAACACCCGAGCCTGGGAGGGCCGTTCATCATGCTGACCCCCAAGGGCAAGTCACAAGCGGCGTACTTGGAGGTCCAGCACATCAGCCGTCTGATCACAGACCCCACGGAGGTCCGTATCCTTGCGGCACGTTACGGCAGCATCAGGGCGCAGGCGCTCACTCCCAGTGAGTCACGTGTCTTGATTGAGAAGCTTCTGGGAGATCGATGAACAGCGAACAGCACGCACAGTTGAACTGGTTCAAGAGCAGCTATAGCAGCGGCGAGGGCGGTGCGTGCGTCGAGGTCGCCACAGCTGTCCCCCAACAGCCCACACAGCCAGAGTGGTTCAAGAGCACGCACAGCGGGGACGAAGGCGGCGAATGCGTGGAGGTCGCCACCGCCACCGCCGCAGTCCACGTACGGGATTCCAAAGAGCGCGGTGGCCCTCAGCTCATATTCACGCCCAACGCGTGGTCCGGATTCGTTGCCGAAGTCGGGCTGAGCCGGTCGCACTGACCGGCCCAACCGACCCATCCAAACTCAGCTGTCGTGCCGAGGCCCCTTGCCCGGCGGCGGGTCCAGCAACGTCTGGTACGCGCCGCCGGTCCTGCGGGCCTCTTCCATGCGGTCGTAGGCGTCTTCGCAACACGCCCTAGGAGCCTTGGGGATCTTGAGCGGTCGGCCCCTTGAAGAACCAGATCAGGACCACCGACGCGATCATGCCGAGGGCCACGAGTGAGGCCCCGATCAAGAAGATCTCCGGCGCCTGTTCCACTTGCGTGCGCCGGTCCTCCACCAGCCCGTCGTAGGTGCTGGACGTGCCGCCGAGACACCAGTGGCGGTCATCGTCGGGCATCAGATCATCACCGCACATGACCGGCTGATCGGCCGTGACATGATCGTAGACAGCCGTGCCGGCGAGGGTGAGTCCCATCGGAATCCCCGTTGCGGCGAGAACAAAGCAGAGCACCAACCCCAAGCAAGGAAGACATTCCCTGCCGCGTCGAGCACTCTCCGACAACGTGATCACACTCCCGGCCGCCCAGATCTGAGGAGTGACGCTCGCGGCTGCCGGCCGGTCCCACGTCTGCGACGAGGGACTTCACCCCTGCCTCGATCACTCGATCAGACCAACGACGGGACTGAGGACGGGGAAACGGGCCTCGCCAAACGAACCCCGCGGCTTCGCACCCGGCGGGCGTCCTGGACGCGGTCGGTGATCAGCCGGAGTTCGAGAACGGCCGTACCGCAGACCTGCCCCGCGCCGACCGCGCCACTCCGATGACGTAGAACATCGAGGCTTGCCGGGGAACAGGCCGGCGCCGACTCTGCGGACGGATGTCGCTGCCGATCGGGCAAACGCCTGCGCACGCGCCAACGCTGGATCAACGGCGACGGCCATGTCGTCGTTGACGTCTGCTACGACCACCGCTACGACGTGATCGCCAACGTGCTGGCGTATCACGCCCGCCACCGCGGCGCGGCCGAAGACCTGCCGAGAGGCCGTAGACCTGGCCGAGATACTGCTTCCGGCCGCTCCGGGCGTTACCCGCGCGGTCGTCCTCGTCACCGACCCCACTCAGCTGGCCCTGTGGCGCACCCTGCTGACGGGCGCCGAGACGACCTCGGCCGTCCCCGTGGTGCTGCGCCGCCACGATCGCCGCAGCCTGCGCGGCTGGGCTCAGCGTGTCGAGATGTTTCACCCCGCGCCTTCGCCGAACCGCTCATGCCAGTCCGGCGCACAGCTGGTCCTGGGCAGGGTCGAGGACGGCGACGGGAGTCGCCATCGCACCGGCTGGGTGTCACTGGTTGAGGAAGTCGAGGAGTGCTTCGTTGACTTCGTGTGTGTGGGTGGTGAGGAGTCCGTGGGGTGCGCCTTCGATTTCGATGTAGGTGGCGGTGGGGAGGAGTTTGGCGAAGCGGCGTGCGGTGGCGTCGATGGGGAGGGTGCGGTCGGCGGTGCCGTGGAGGATGAGGGAGGGGACGTCGATGCGGGGGATGTCGGGGCGGAAGTCGGTGGGCCAGGTGAGGGGGGCTGCGGCGGCGGCGATGGGTCCGGAGCCGGCCGCGATGTTCCAGGCGTTGCGGACGGCTTCCTCGCTCAGGCGGGTGCCGAGGTTTTCGTCGGCGTTGAAGAAGTCCTGGTAGAAGCCGGTGAAGAAGGCGTAGCGGTCCTTCTTGACCGCTTCGGAGACGCCTTCGAAGAAGGCGGGGGGTGCGGCGCCGTCGGGGTTGTCGTCGGTGATGGCGAGGAAGGGTTCGAGTGAGGCGAGGAAGGCGGCCTTGCCGATGCGGGCGGAGCCGTAGGTGGACAGGTAGCGGGCGACTTCGCCGGTGCCCATGGAGAATCCGACGAGGAC
>NZ_JBSGUP010000074.1:0-20049 GCF_053607985.1 Streptomyces sp. NPDC055078 | reverse complement strand
GCCATGGCCAACCGACTCGATCTGCTGGAGCGGATCTGCCTCGCGCTCTCCCGCCCCGGTGTCGACGGAGTCCTCGCCACCGCCGACATCCTCGACGATCTCCTGTTGCTCGGCGCCCTCGATGGCAAGGTCGTCATGGGCTCGATGAACCGAGGCGGCCTGGCGGGCGCGTCCTTCGAACTCGACGACCGCTTCACCGGCCACCGCGCCCAGGACCTGGCCCGGCTCGGTTTCGACGCGGGAAAGCTGCTGCTCCGTATCGACTATCAGGACCCCGCGTCGCTCGACACCCTGCACGCCACCGCCCGCGCCGTGGACGAGATGGCCGAGCGACGGCTGCCCGTCTTCATCGAGCCGTTCATCTGTCACCGTACCGACGGACGCCTCCGCAACGATCTCAGCGCCGAAGCGGTCACCCGCTCCATAGCCATCGCCTCCGGCCTGGCCGGAACATCCGCGTACAGCTGGCTGAAAGTCCCGGTCACCGACAATCCCGGCGATATGGCGGAGGTGATGGGCACCTCGACGCTCCCCGCCGTGATCCTCGGCGGTGAGATCGGCGACGATCAGGACGCGGCGTACGACAAATGGCGCGGCGCGCTACGACTGCCCACCGTGCAGGGCCTGGTGGTGGGACGCTCACTGCTCTACCCCGTCGACGGAGACGTCGCGGGCGCGGTCGACACCGCCGTAGGACTGCTGTAACGGACACGGGCAGAAAGCGACACGGGTTCAACCGACACGGGCCCAACCGATACGGGCCCAAGCGACACGGGCACAAAAGATATGGGCGTAAGGGATACGGAGAGGTCATGAGCGCCGACGGAACACGCGAACCGGTCGATCAGCTGTACGTCCCGGCGGGAAGTGCAGCCGACGGACCCTACGCCCTCCGTGTCGACCCCGGGCAGGCAGGCTGGGAACACTGTGGCCTCCGGGTGCTGGAGCTGGCACCCGGCGGATCGCACACGTTCGCCACCGGGGACAGCGAATGGATCGTCCTGCCCCTCAACGGCGGCTGCACTGTGCACACTCAAGGTGAGTTCATTGAACTGCGGGGCAGGGAGAGCGTGTTCGGCGAGGTCACCGACTTCGCCTATCTACCGCGCGATGCCCACGCACAGATCGCCTCCGGTGCGGGAGGCCGCTTCGCCCTGGCAGGAGCGAAGTGCGAGCGACGACTCCCCGCTCGCTACGGCCCCGCGCCGGAGGTACCCGTCGAACTGCGCGGCTCCGGCAACTGCTCGCGGCAGGTCAACAACTTCGCCGCCGCCGACACCTTCGCGTGCGATCGCCTGATCGCGGTCGAGGTGCTCACCCCCGGCGGGAACTGGTCCTCCTACCCGCCGCACAAGCACGATGAGCGGGTGCCCGGCGTCGAGTCCGAGCTTGAGGAGATCTACTACTTCGAGATCGACGGGGGCGGGGTCGGCTACCACCGGGTCTCCCCGTCCCGTCCCGGCGGCGCGGACATCCTCACCGAGGTGCGCACCGGGGATGTCGTCCTCGTCCCCGACGGCTGGCACGGCCCGTCCATCGCCCCGCCCGGCCGTGACATGTACTACCTCAATGTGATGGCGGGCCCCGGTGCGAGCCGGGAGTGGCTGATCCGCGATCACCCGGACCACGGCTGGATCCGCGACACCTGGCCGGGGCAGCCCGCCGACCCCCGGCTGCCGCTGTACGAAGCGCCGCCGTACCCCACCCCGGACCTGGCCCCGGGCCCCGAATCCGACCCGGGCCCCACCTCTGACCCCGCCCCCCGTCCCCACTCCGGCCCTCCGTCCGGGGAAGGCGGTCACCGATGACCACGCCCCGCCCCGCCCCGCGCCGACCCGCCACGCACCGAATCGCCACGCGCCGGCTCACCGTCGCCCAGGCCCTCATCACCTTCCTCACCCGCCAGTACACCGAGCGCGACGGCGCGCGCCACCGGCTGATCAGCGCCACCTGGGGCATCTTCGGCCACGGCAATGTCGCCGGGATCGGCCAGGCGCTGCTGGAGACGGGCACAGGACCCGACTCCCCGATGCCGTATCTCCAGGGCCGCAGTGAACAGGCCATGGTGCACGCGGCTGTCGGCTACGCCCGCCAGTCCCGCCGGCTCTCCGCCCACGCCGTGACCACCTCCATCGGCCCCGGCGCCACCAATCTGGTCACGGGCGCGGCCCTCGCCACCATCAACCGGCTGCCCGTACTGCTGCTGCCCGGCGATGTGTTCGCCACCCGCCCCGCCGATCCCGTGCTCCAGCAGCTCGAAGTCCCCTACGCGGGCGATGTGTCGGTCAATGACACCCTGCGTCCCGTCTCCCGCTGGTTCGACCGGATCAACCGGCCCGAAGCGCTCATTCCGGCGGCGCTCCAGGCGATGCGGGTGCTCGCCGACCCCGCCGAGACCGGTGCGGTGACGCTGGCGCTGCCCCAGGATGTGCAGACCGAGGCGTACGACTGGCCGGAGGAGTTCTTCGCCGAACGCGTCTGGCACATCGCCCGGCCGCGCCCCGGCACCGACGCGCTCCGGGCGGCCCACCGGGCGCTGTCCGAGGCACGCCGCCCCCTGATCGTCGCGGGTGGCGGGGTCCGCTACAGCGGGGCCGAGTCCGCGCTGCGCTCCTTCGCCGACGCGACCGGCATCCCCGTCGCCGCCACCCAGGCGGGCAAGGGCTCGCTGCCCCACGACCACCCCGGTGACGTCGGCGGCATCGGCCACACCGGCACCGCGACCGCCGCCGAGCTGGCCCGTACCGCCGATCTGGTCATCGGGGTCGGCACCCGCTGGTCGGACTTCACCACCGCCTCCCACACGCTCTTCCAGAACCCCTCGGTCCGCTTCCTCCATATCAATGTCACCTCCTCCGACGCCCACAAGCTGGCCGGAATCCCGCTGCTCGGCGACGCCCGCGCCGTCCTGGGCGAACTCGCGGAGCTGAGCCGCGACTACCGGGTCCCGCTCGCGTACGAGGAGGAGTACGGCGACGACAAGGAGCGCTGGGAGCACCGGGTCGACGCCGCGTACGAGCCGGAGAATCCGGATGTACGCCCCACTCAGCCGCAGGTCCTCGGCGTCCTCGACGCGCTCGTCACCGGCGACGACATCGTGATCAACGCGGCCGGGTCGCTCCCCGGCGATCTCCACAAGCTGTGGCGGGCGCGCTCGGCCGACCAGTACCACGTCGAGTACGGCTACTCCTGCATGGGATACGAGATCCCCGCGGCCATCGGCGTCGCGATGGCAGCGCCCGGCCGGCCGGTCTGGGCGCTCGTCGGCGACGGGACCTATCTGATGAACCCCACCGAGATCGTCACCGCCGTCCAGGAGAACATCCCCATCAAGGTCGTGATCCTCCAGAACCATGGCTACGCGTCCATCGGCGGTCTGTCCGCATCGGTCGGCGGCGAGCGGTTCGGTACGGCCTACCGGCACCGCGCCGCCGACGGTACGTACACCGGGGCTCCGCTGCCCGTCGATCTCGCCGCCAACGCCGCGGCGCTCGGGCTGCGCATGATCCGCGCCAGGACCGTGCGTGACCTGCGGGAAGCCCTTGCCGAGGCCCGTGCGTCAAACGTACCCACAGGTGTCTATGTCGAGACCGAAACGGCAGACACTGTGTCGGGCGCCCCGCCCGCCCAGGCGTGGTGGGATGTTCCTGTGGCAGAGACCGCGACCCGTCCGTCGGCGGTCAGGGCCCGTGAGGAGTACGAGCGGCACGCCGCAGCCCGACGCCGCCATCTGTGAAACATCCGGGACATCCGGGAGATCTGGGCACTGAGCCCGTGAAGGAGCCTTTCGTCATGACGAAGACCGTCAACCACTGGATCGGTGGCAAGACCGTCGAGGGCGCGTCCGGCAACTGGGGCCCGGTCACCGACCCGGCGACCGGCGCCGTCACCACCCGGGTGGCGCTGGCGTCGGCCGACGAGGTCGGAGCCGCCGTGGCCGCGGCGAAGGAGGCGTACACGACCTGGGGCACGTCCTCGCTGGCCCAGCGCACCGCGATTCTCTTCCGCTACCGCGCGCTGCTGGACGCGCGCCGTGACGACATCGCCGCGCTGATCACCGCCGAGCACGGAAAGGTGCACTCCGACGCGCTCGGCGAGGTCGCGCGCGGGCTGGAGGTCATCGAGCTGGCCTGCGGGATCACCACCCAGCTCAAGGGTGAGCTGTCCACGCAGGTCGCCAGCCGGGTCGATGTCGCCTCGATCCGGCAGCCGCTCGGGGTCGTCGCGGGCATCACCCCGTTCAACTTCCCCGCGATGGTGCCCATGTGGATGTTCCCGCTGGCCATCGCCTGCGGCAACACCTTCGTCCTCAAGCCCAGCGAGAAGGACCCCTCCTCCGCGATCCTCCTCGCGGAGCTGGCGGCGGAGGCCGGGCTGCCCGACGGTGTCCTCAATGTCGTCCACGGTGACAAGGTCGCGGTGGACGCTCTCCTCGGGCACCCCGATGTCGCCGCGGTCTCCTTCGTGGGCTCGACGCCGATCGCCCGCTACATCCACACCACCGCATCCGCCAACGGCAAGCGCGTCCAGGCGCTCGGCGGCGCGAAGAACCACATGCTGGTCCTCCCGGACGCGGACCTCGACGCCGCCGCGGACGCCGCGGTCTCCGCCGCGTACGGCTCGGCGGGCGAGCGCTGTATGGCGATCTCCGCCGTCGTCGCCGTCAGCTCCATCGCCGACACCCTCGTGGAGAAGATCCGCGAGCGCGCCGAGAAGATCAAGATCGGCCCCGGTACCGACCCGGCCTCCGAGATGGGCCCTCTGATCACCAAGGTCCACCGCGACAAGGTCGCCTCCTATGTGACGGGCGCGGCGGCCCAGGGCGCGGATGTCGTCCTCGACGGCACGGGCTATACGGTCGACGGCTACGAGGACGGCCACTGGATCGGCCTGTCCCTCCTGGACAAGGTCTCCACCGACTCCGACGCCTACCGCGACGAGATCTTCGGCCCCGTGCTGTGCGTACTGCGCGCGGACACCTACGAAGAGGCCATGGCCGTCATCAACGGATCGCCCTACGGCAACGGCACCGCCATCTTCACCCGCGACGGCGGTGCGGCCCGGCGCTTCCAGTTGGAGGTCGAGGCGGGCATGGTCGGGGTGAACGTGCCCATCCCGGTCCCCGTCGGCTACCACTCCTTCGGCGGCTGGAAGGACTCCCTCTTCGGGGACCACCACATCTACGGCCTCGACGGTGTCCACTTCTACACCCGCGGCAAGGTCGTCACCACGCG
Source organism: Streptomyces sp. NPDC055078 (assembly GCF_053607985.1). Taxonomy (NCBI): domain Bacteria; kingdom Bacillati; phylum Actinomycetota; class Actinomycetes; order Kitasatosporales; family Streptomycetaceae; genus Streptomyces; species Streptomyces sp. NPDC055078. Next base: position 14,815 of record NZ_JBSGUP010000074.1, on the reverse strand, counting down.
CTGGCCCGACCCGTCGGACGCGCCGTCGGGGGTTGACCTGGGCTTCCCCCGCCACGACTGAGCCTCCGGCTCGGGTACGCAGGGTCTTGTGCCCCTGGGCCCTTGATCCCTGCGGGCGGCGCGTGCCCCGTGCGGGTGGGCATATTCAGCCTCGCCGGCGTTTGAGGCGTGGGGTTCGGGGCGGAGCCCCGGTGTCTGGCTGCGCCCTGCGTTGGCTGTCGCGCACCCCTGCGGGGTGTCCTCAAACGCCGGACGGGCTGGTTTTGCGCACCCGGGTAATCCAGCCTCGCCGGCGTTTAGGCGTTGGGGGTCCTCCCACGCCGCAGGGCGTAGGGGGAGGTTCGGGGCGGAGCCCCGGGAGGGCCCCGCGCCCGGTGTTGGCTGTCGCGCACCCCTGCGGGGTGTCCTCAAGCGCCGGACGGGCTGGTTTTGCGCACCCGGATAATCCAGCCTCGCCGGCGATTGAGGCGCGGGGTCTGGGGCGGAGCCCCGGTGGGTGGCCGGGGCGGTCGGGAGGGGAGGCGCGTACCGCAGGGGGTGTACGCGGTGGGGGTGGCGTACTCCCCGTGGAGACCGCGCGGCTCCCCCCGTAGGCAGCCGAGAGCGCACAGCACGTGCGCTTAAGGTTTCAACATGCGCATCAGACTTCCCCGGCCACGCCCACGCGGCCGATGGCTCGCGGGCATCGCCGCCCTCGCCGTGCTCGCGGGCGCCGGCACCTGGACCGCGGTCGCCGATGACAGTGCTCCGGCGGTGCACCGGGAGGATCTGGTGCGGAACATGCCGGGGGCGAGAATCGACGCCTCGTACTTCACCTCGGGGGAGGGGGCCGAGCGCAGGCCGGCGGTGTTGCTGGCGCACGGCTTCGGCGGCAGCAAGGACGATGTGCGGGCGCAGGCGGAGAAGCTGGCCCGGGACGGTTATGCCGTACTGACCTGGTCCGCCCGGGGGTTCGGTGAGTCCACCGGGCGGATCGGGCTCAACGACCCCGCGTTCGAGGTCAAGGACGTCTCGCGGCTGATCGACTGGCTGGCGGGGCGCCCCGAGGTGCGGCTCGATGCCGACGGGGACCCGCGCGTCGGCATCGCCGGTGCCTCCTACGGCGGGGCCGTCTCCCTGCTCGCCGCCGGGCACGACAAGCGGGTCGACGCCATCGCCCCCGCGATCACCTACTGGAACCTCGCCGACGCCCTGTTCCCGGAGGGGGTGTTCAAGAAACTGTGGGCGGGCATCTTCTTCTCCACCGGCTCAACCGCCGCACCCGGCGCGGTACCGGGCGTCGCACCATCCGCCGAGCCCCCCGCCGAGCCCCCCGCCCGGGGCGGCGGCGGGGAAGCCGCGGCACCCGGCAAGGACAGTGGCACAGGCACCGGCCAAGGCACCGGTCCAGGCAAAAGCACCGGCAAAAGCACCGGCAAAAGCACCGGCAAAAGCACCGGCAAAAGCACCGGCAAAAGCACCGGGCCCGGCCCCCTGAACCCCGCCACCTGTGGCCGCTTCCAGCCAGAACTGTGCGCGATGTACGAACGGGTCGCCGTCGCCGGAGCGCCGGACCCCGCCGCCCGCGCCCTGGTGGAGAGCCGGAGCCCCTCCGCCGTCGCCGAGCGCATCAAGGTCCCCACCCTGATCACCCAGGGCCAGGCCGACTCCCTCTTCCCGCTGTCCCACGCCGATGCCATGGCCAACGCGATCAGCGCCAACGGGGCGCCCGTCGCCGTCGACTGGATCGCCGGCGGTCACGACGGCGGGAACCGGGAGAGCGGTCGCGTCGAGAGCCGGGTCAACGCGTGGTTCGACCGGTATCTCAAGGACGACAAGTCCACCGACACCCGCCCGGCCTTCCGGGTGAGCCGCACCGGGGGCGTCGACTCCACCGACGGCCAGGCGCTGCTGCGCGGCGCGACCGGCAACCGCTACCCGGGTCTGGAGAGCGGCGCCCGCCCGGTGACCCTCACGGGACTTGAGCAGACCTTCGCCAACCCGGCGGGCGCCGCCCCGCCCGCGATCTCCGCGGTCCCCGGACTCAGCGGCGGCCTCGGCCAGTTCTCCTCTCTCGGGGTCGGACTGTCCCTCGACTTCCCAGGCCAGCACGCCCGCTTCGACTCCCGCCCGCTGCGCCAGTCCCTGCGGATCACCGGCGCACCGTCCGTCCGGGTCAAGGTCGCCTCCACCAGCGGCACGGCGGTGCTGTTCGGGAAGGTGTACGACGTCGGCCCCGACGGCCGCGAACAGATCCTGCCGTCCCAGCTCGTCGCCCCCGTCCGGGTCGACGGTGCCCGCCAGGGCAAGGAAGTCGCCCTGACCCTGCCCGCCGTGGACCACCAGATCGACGCGGGCCACCGGCTGCGGCTCGTGCTCTCCGCCACCGACCTCGGCTATGCCTCCCCGGTGGCCCCCGCCCAGTACACCGTCGGCCTCGCGGGCGGCGGCGAACTGGCCGTGCCCACCGCGCCGTCGGTGAAGACCCAGGCGGCCGGGCTGCCCTGGTGGACCTGGGCGCTCCCGGCCGCGAGCGCGGTCATCGCCGCGGTGCTGCTGTTCACCGCCCGCAGGCGTACGCTCGCCCCCGCACCCGACCCCGGACTCGCCGACGTACCCCTGGAGATCACCGGCCTGACCAAGCGGTACGCCCGGTCCGCCGACCGCTACGCCGTCCAGCAGCTCTCCTTCCGGGTCGAGAAGGGCCAGGTCCTCGGACTCCTCGGCCCCAACGGCGCGGGCAAGACCACCACCCTGCGGATGCTGATGGGCCTCATCAGGCCCGACGAGGGCGAGATCCGTGTCTTCGGCCACGCCATCCGGCCGGGGGCGCCCGTACTCTCCCGGGTCGGCGCGTTCGTGGAGGGAGCGGGCTTCCTGCCGCATCTGTCGGGCCGCGACAATCTGGAGCTGTACTGGCAGGCCACCGGCCGCCCCGCCGATGACGCCCATATCGCCGAGGCCCTGGAGATCGCGGGTCTCGGCGACGCCCTCGCCCGCGCCGTACGCACCTACTCCCAGGGCATGCGGCAGCGGCTCGCCATCGCCCAGGCCATGCTCGGCCTGCCCGATCTGCTGATCCTGGACGAGCCGACGAACGGTCTCGACCCGCCCCAGATCCGTGAGATGCGGGAGGTGATGATCCGTTACGCGGCCGGGGGCCGGACCGTCATCGTCTCCAGCCACCTCCTCTCCGAGGTCGAACAGTCCTGTACCCATCTGGTGGTCATGGACCGAGGCCGGCTGGTGCAGGCCGGACCGGTCGCGGAGATCACCGGTGAGAGCGACACGCTCCTCGTCACCACCGCCGTCGCGGTCGCCGACCCGCTGGTGGAGAAGATCGGCGCACTGCCCGGGATCGGCTCGGCCGTCCGCGTGGACGAGGGGCTGCTCGTCCGCCTCGACGGAGCCACCGCGTCCGCCATGATCGGCGAACTCGTCCGGCTGGATGTGCCCCTGACCGGTGTGGGACCGCACCGCCGCCTGGAGGACGCCTTCCTCACCCTGATCGGAGGTCCCGCGTGAGCGCGCTGGTCGACTCGGCACCCGGATACCGCCCCGGCCGTACGCTGCCCCTGAGGGTCGAGGCGGTACGCCAGTTGAAGCGCCGGCGGACCATGGTGATGGGCGGGGTGCTGGCGGCGCTGCCCCTGATCCTCATCGTCGCCTTCGCCATCGGCGGCACCCCGGACGGGGCTTCGAGCGGCCGTATCACCCTCATGGACACGGCCACCGCTTCGGGCGCCAACTTCGCCGCCACCTGCCTGTTCGCCTCGGCGGGCTTTCTGCTGGTGGTGCCGGTGGCGCTGTTCCACGGCGACACCGTGGCCTCGGAGGCCAACTGGTCCTCCCTGCGCTATCTGCTGGCCGCTCCCGTCCCGCGCACCCGGCTGCTCTGGTCCAAACTGGCGGTGGCGCTCGGTTTCAGCGCGGTGGCCATGGCGCTGGTGCCGCTGGTCGCCCTGGCGGCGGGTACGGTCGCGTACGGCTGGGGCCCGCTGAAGCTGCCCACCGGCGGTTCCCTCGGCACCGCCGAGACCCTGCCCCGGCTGGCGCTCGTCGTGGCCTTCATCTTTGTCTCCCAACTGGTCACCGCCGGTCTGGCGTTCTGGCTGTCCACGAAGACCGACGCTCCGCTGGGCGCGGTCGGCGGAGCCGTCGGACTGACCATCGTCGGCAATGTGCTGGACGCGGTCACCGCCCTCGGCGACTGGCGCGAGGTGCTGCCCGCGCACTGGCAGTTCGCCTGGATCGACGCGCTCCAGCCGCAACTGGAGTGGAGCGGCATGGTGAAGGGCGCGTCGGTGTCGGTGAGCTTCGCGCTGGTGCTGTTCGCGCTCGCGTTCCGCAACTTCGCCCGCAAGGACATCGTGTCCTGACCTTCCGGAGCGCCGACCCCGGAGCGCCGGCCGACCTGATCCCCGGTGTCGGTCGGCGCACTCCGCCCCGGCGTCGGTCGGCGGACCCCGGCCCCGCCCCCGGGCCTCCGCCCCCCCGGCTCCGCCCACGCCCCCCGTTCAGCTCCCGTTGCCGTTTCGAGACGGTTCCGCAACGCTCCCGGCAAGTCCGGAAACCCACCCCATACGTCACATCCACAAGCCAACGACAGAGGGGGTCCGGATGAAACTCGCCACCACGGCGCACAACACCGGAGCGGGGAAGCGCGATCGTGCGGCGGCGCGCGCCCGGAAAACCAGGGCGTACCACGGCATGGTGGTCGCGGTGCTGGCGGGTGGACTGCTGCTCACCACGGGGTGCAGCGCCGACAGCGACCGGGGCCGTAAAACCTCGTACTCCGACGAGGAGGGTGCGGGCACGGGCGCCAACAAGGGTGACGGTGGCCGCCCGGCACCCGGCGCGGTGGAGGGCGGTGCGAAGGCCCCGTCCGTCGCGCCCCCGGCGGACGGTACCGCCGAGGAGCGGCGGGACGAGTCGCTCGACAAGTCCAGGGCACCGGACTATCTCTCCACCTTCGCGCTCGATGTGGACACCGCCTCGTACGGATACGCCCGGCGCACCCTTAAGGACGGCCAACTGCCCGCCGCGTCCAACGTCCGGCCCGAGGAGTTCATCAACAGTTTCCGGCAGGACTATCCGCGCCCCGACGGCAATGGATTCTCGGTGACCGTGGACGGCGCCCGCCCGGGCGCGGGCGAGGGCGAGATCCGGGGGGAGACCGGCGGCCAGGAGGCGGCCGGTGAGAACTGGTCGCTGGTGCGGGTCGGCCTCTCCACCCGGCCCGCGGACCGGGCGGGCGAACGCCCGCCCGCCGCCCTCACCTTCGTCATCGACATCTCCGGTTCGATGGCGGGGACGGGCCGGCTCGATCTGGTCAAGGAGTCGCTGGGTGTCCTGACCGGGGAACTGCGCGACGACGACTCCGTCGCCGTGGTCACCTTCAGCGACAGGGCCGAGACCCGGCTGCCGATGACCTCGCTCGGCGGCAACCGCGAACGTATCCGCAAGGTGGTCGAGTCGCTGGAGCCGACCGACTCCACCAATGTGGAGGCGGGTGTGCGGACCGGGTACGAGGTGGCCGTCGAGGGCCGGCGGAAGGGCGCGACCAACCGAGTCGTCCTGCTCTCCGACGCCCTCGCCAACACCGGCGAGACCGAGGCCGACGCCATCCTGGACCGGATCGACGACGCCCGGCGCGAGCACGGCATCACTCTCTTCGGGGTGGGCGTCGGCAGTCAGTACGGGGACGCCCTGATGGAGCGGCTCGCCGACAAGGGCGACGGCAACACCACCTATGTGTCCACCAGCGAGGAGGCCAGGACGGTCTTCCGCGACCAGTTGCCCGCACAGATCGAACTGCGGGCGCGGGACGCCAAGGCCCAGGTCGCGTTCGACCCGAAGAACGTGAAGCAGTTCAGGCTCATCGGCTACGAGAACCGGGACGTCGCCGACGAGGACTTCCGCGACGACACCGTGGACGGCGGCGAGGTGGGCCCCGGCCACACGGTGACCGCCCTGTACGCCGTACGGCTCCGGGACGGCGCGAGCGGTCATGTCGCCACGGCGACCGTCCGCTGGCTCGACCCGAAGACCCGGGCGCCGCACGAGCGTACGGGCTCCATCGAGACCGACGCGGTCGACGGCGCGCTGTGGGGCGGTGCGTCGACCCGGTTCCAGGTCACGGCGGTCGCGGCCTACTTCGCCGACTCCCTGCGCGGCGGGTCGCTGCCGGGCACACCGGGTCTTGGCGAACTGGCCGGGCGGGCGAAGGCGCTGGCGGCCACCACCGAGGACAGCGCCGTACGGGAACTGGCCGACACGATCGGCCGCGCCCAGCGGCTGAAGGACCGGTAGAACGGGACGAAGACGGGGCCGGGGGGCCATGATGTACCCCATGGCCACCGCACTTCTCGCGCTCGCGATCATCTCGACGGGTCTCTACGCGGGCTTCATGCTGACCTTCCGTACCGGCATCATGCCCGCGCTCGCCCAGCTCTCCGACGAGCAGTTCCTCGCGGCCATGCGCCGTATCAACGAGGTCGTGCCCAGGCCCCTGTTCCTGCTGACGTTCTTCTCGTACGTCGCCTTCCCCGCCCTGTCCCTCGCGTTCCCCGTCGGCGGGCGGACCGGCACTCAGCGCTGGCTGCTGATCGCGGGTCTGGTCTGCGCGGTGATCAGCCATCTCATCACCATGGGCGGCAATGTCCCGCTCAACAACGCCCTCGCCGCCGCGGAGAAGAAGGGGACAGAGAAGGGGACAGGTAATAAGGGGACAGAGACAGGTACCGGTACAGGTAATAAGGGGACAGGGGCGGAGAAGGAGCCGGAGGAAGAGGCCGCCCGGGGCGATCGTGAGGCGCGTACCGCCTTCGAGCCCCGCTGGAACCGGCTCCATCTCGTCCGCACCCTGTTCACCGTCGCCTCCTTCGCGCTGGTGGTCAGCTCCGCGCTGTCGTGACCGTGAACAGCCCCACCGTCTCCCGCCGGCTGGCCACCTCGGTGAACCCGGCACCGGTCGCCCACCGCTCCGCCCGTTCGACGGGCCGGCACTTCATCACCCACAGCGCACCGTCCCGGTTGGGCAGCACATTCGCGATGAACTCAAGCTGCGGATGGCGGGTCTGGGTGGTGAAGACCAGTACGCCGCCCGGCGCGAGCAGAGCGCGCAACCGCTCCACGGACGCCGCGATCGCCGCCTCGTCCAGCAGCAGTTCATAGAGCCCGGACACGACGATCACATCGGGGGCCCGGTCCGGGGCCACGGGGTCGAGAGCGTCCCCGTGCGCGTACGAGATATGTGTCAGCCCGCGCTCCCGCGCCTGGCGTTCGCCCTGGGCGAGGCCCGTCCGGTCCAGATCGCGGCATTCCACGCGTATGGTCCCGGGCGGGTACTCCTCGGCCAGATCCTGGAGATAGCGGCCGGGCCCGGACGCCACATCGAGGACGAACACCTCCCCCTCGCGCCCGGCGATCTCCTTGCGCAGGACGTCCTTGAGCAGTTCGCGCCGGGCGCGGATGGCCCGCCAGCCGATGGCGTTCAGATAGAAGCGGTCGATGACCCGCCCGGCCACCAGGGCGCCGCGCGCCTTGTTGACGTAGACGTAGTCGAGCATCGACCCACTGTCGAAACCGTGGCGGTAGCCGATCCTGACGCCCTCGCTGAGCCGGCCGACGCTGTTCAGCAGCAGGCGCATCGCCGCCCACCGCACACTCTTCAGTCCCTTGGTCATGGGGTCAGCGTCGGGGCGGGGCCGCCCGGGCGGCATCCGTGCGCGTACTCGGTCCGGCCCTGAGTACCCGTCTTCTCGACGCGGGAACCACCGCATAAGAAACACCGCATAAGAAATGCGGCATAAGAAATGGCGTATCGGAAAGATGGTGTCGGAAGTCCGTTACCGGATGGGGCGGGTGGTGGCCGGAGCGCCATCGGCGTATGGCGCCCGGCCCGGTGGCGGCTGTTCCCGCCGGAACCGGAACCGGAACGGCGCGCGCGTCGGCGGAACCTGAGGTTCCGAGGTTGCTCAGGGGCCTACCCATGAGTTCGGCATGAGTGCATTCTGAGTCATCGGCGGCCAGGCCGCGTATCTCCCAGCAGCCCCGTCGTATGTCCGTCGACCAGCTACAGCGAGAGGGTGGCGCAGGATGTCCTTCTGGTCCGCCGACGCAGCCCCGCGTCCTATGAGAGCCGGATATGAGAATCCTCTCCTCTTTCATTCATGTGTTCGATCTAGGACGCACACTCTCCGCATGACACTGCGGAGAGCCAATGTTCTGATCACGGTTGTGTGCGCCCTGGCGGGAGCCGGAATGGTCGCGGGGAAGGTCTGGGCAGGTGGGCCAGAGCCCCTTGACCTCGGGCCACCCGTGGTCGTGGAGCCCAGTTCCAGCCCGCTTCCGGAAGCCACCTCACGGACCCAGCCGCCGTCCCCGAAGACACCGGCGCTGCCCGAGTCGCCCAAACCGATGCCGACGGCCACGCGGACGGCGACCACCCCGTCCGCATCCCCCACCTCTCAGCAGCCGCCGCCCTCGCAGTCGAGCGAGCCGCCCTACCGGGGGCCCGGCGGCAAGCCGGTCCTGCCCCTGCCCCCGCCGCGCAGTTCCGACGACGGGCCGACCGTGCCGGGCACCGGCGGGGACGACGACGGCGGTGGCGACGATGACGACAGCGCCGACGGGGGAGGAGGCGGCAGCGGGGGCAGCGGGGACTATGCGGAAGGGGACGACTAGCGGTGCGGCAGCGTACGGCCAGCGCGAGATCGCGCATCGTCGGATGGATGCTGCTGCTGGTGGGTGCGGCGCTCGCCGTGCCCACCGTCGCCATCGCCGTGGTCTGGCAGACCCAGCTCGACCAGGAGGTCGACTCCCAGTTGCAGCGCGAGTTCGAGGCGCTGCGCCACCATGCGAAGAACGAGCCCGGCCTGAAGCCCAACGACAGCGCGGCCCTGCTCACCAGCTTTATGCGCAGGACCCTCCCCAACAGCGACGAGACCTTCTTCAGCATCGTCGACGGGCGGGCCTATGAGCGCAGCGCGGCCGACACGCCGCTGAAGCTGGATCAGGACCCCGTCGTGGTGCGGAAGCTGTCCACGGTCGAGGCGCCCGCCGCCGGCTGGCTGGACACCCGGGCGGGCAAGGTGCGGTACGGAGTGCTCCCGGTCCAGGTGGCCGGTGACACCCGGGACGTACGGCTGGTGGTGGTGGAGTTCCGCGACCGTCAGCTTCGTGAGGAGCGGCGGGTGATGAAGCTGCTGATGGGCGCCGGGGCCGGGGCCCTGATCTGCGCCGGGTTCGCCAGCTGGCTGATCGCCGGGCGGATTCTCGCCCCGATCCGGCTGGTGCGGCAGACGGCGGCCCGGATCGGCGAATCCGATCTGACGCAGCGGCTCGATGTGCGGGGCGACGACGATGTGGCCGCGCTCGCGCACACCTTCAACCACATGCTGGACCGGCTGGAGCGGGCGTTCACCGCCCAGCGGCGGTTCCTCGACGAGGTGGGGCACGAGCTGCGTACGCCGATCACCGTCGTACGGGGGCATCTGGAACTGATGGAGGACGGCACCGAGGAACGCGCCATGACCAAGGCCCTCGTGGTGGACGAACTCGACCGCATGGGCCGCATCGTGGACGATCTGATGCTGCTGGCCAAGGCCGAGCGGCCGGACTTCCTCACGGTCGGCGAGACCAACCTCACCGATCTGATCGTGGATGTGGTCGCCAAGGCCAGGGCGCTGGGCCCCCGGCACTGGCGGGTGGCCGCCGTCTCCGAGGCGACCGTCCTGGTCGACGGCCAGCGGCTCACCCAGGGACTCATCCAGCTCGCCGCCAACGCCGTCCGCCACACCCTGGACGGCGATCTGATCGAGATGGGCTCGGCGCTCCAGGAGAACCGGGTGCTCCTGTGGGTCCGGGACACCGGACCCGGCGTCGGGCCGGTGGACCGGGAGCGCATTTTCGGCCGGTTCGTCCAGGCGGGGCGCGTCACTTCGCCCGCGCAGGCGGGCACGGGCATCGGCCTGGGTCTGGCGATCGTCCGGGAGATAGCCGAGGCCCACGGCGGCACCGCGTGGGTGGAGGACGCCGAGACAGGGGGGGCCCGGTTCGTACTGGACTTGCCGGCGTATTTCCCCTGGCAGAGAGGACATGATGCACCGGATACTGATAGCGGAGGACGAAGCCGGAATCGCCTCCTTCGTAGAAAAAGGTCTGCGGAGCAATGGGTTCGTCACGGCGGTCGTGGGTGACGGACTCTCCGCGTACGAGCACGCGCGGGCCGGGGACTGCGATCTGATGATCCTCGACCTCGGGCTGCCCGCGGTCGACGGGCTGACCGTCCTGCGCAAGCTCCGTGAACTGCGGGTGACGCTCCCCGTCGTCATCCTGACGGCGCGCGACAGCGTCTCGGACGTGGTCGCGGGACTTGAGGGGGGCGCGGACGACTACATCTCCAAGCCCTTCGCCTTCGAGGAGCTGCTCGCCAGAGTCCGGCTGAGACTGCGGGGGGAGGCCGGCCCTGAGGCGTCCGTGCTCCGGGTCGGAGACCTCGTCCTCGATTTAAGGACCCGCCGGGTCCATGTGGACGGCCGGGTGGCGGAGCTGTCGGCGCGCGAGTTCGCGCTCGCCGAGGTGTTCCTGCGCAACCCGGACCAGGTGCTGACCCGCGAGCAGTTGCTCAGCCGGGTCTGGGGATTCGACTACGACCCCGGATCCAACATCGTCGATGTGTATGTGCGGTATCTGCGGCGCAAGCTGGGACCCGACCGGGTGGAGACCATCCGGGGCGTCGGTTACCGGCTACGCGCATGACGGCTGTGCGCCAATGCGGCCGTCCGCGCGTACTTCTGCTGTCGTGGCTCTTGCCGTTGCCGCCATTTCTGTCGTATCTGTAACTCCTGGCGATTCCACGGTTACCGTCGTTCCGGCGGCTTCCGCGGCTTCCGTGTTCTCGATGGTTTCTGCGGATTCCGTGGGTTCGATGTTTTTGATGGATTCCTTCGAATACATTGATTCGCGTGAATCCGCAGGGCCCCGGTTCTCCGGTTCCGTGGAATCCGCCCGCTCCATCGCTCATGAGTGGTAGACACGTTGTCGTGCCTGGTCAGCGGGGATTGCCCGCCCCTTGGCCGCTATGCGGACAAGAGTGACCGGGGCCCTTCGGACGAAGGGTGGGAACTCCGTGGAATAGACCACCCTGAATGCTCTGACATCGTTGTCGTAGCCATGAGAACTCTCTCACTGTGATCTCACAGATGACTCATGACTCGGGCGCATGCTTCCGGGCCAAGACATCTCCCCGGATGTCTCCCCCCATACCCAGCTTCCTCAGCTGGTTCAGCCTGGAGCGTGACCATGAAGCGACTGCTCGACAATGCGCGCAACTTCCGGCACCGTGTTGCCCCCGAGAGCGAGACATTCCGCCGGTTCGCCGCCGGACAGACGCCCGGGACGCTGTTCATCACCTGTTCCGACTCCCGGGTGATCCCCGCCCTCATCACCGGCGCGGTCCCCGGCGAGGTCTTCGAGCTGCGCAACGCGGGCAACATCATCCCCCCCTACACCCCGGGGGGCGAGTCCGGCGAGGCCGCCACCATCGAGTACGCGGTGGAGGTCCTCAAGGTCCGGGACATCATCATCTGCGGCCACTCGCACTGCGGTGCGGTCGGCGCCCTGGCCAACGACCAGGACCTGACCTCTCTCCCCAGCGTCGCGCAGTGGGTCGCCGTCGCCAAGCCCGGCCTCGCCCCGATGCTGGGTACCCCCCCGGACGACCTGGCGCTTTCGAAGTTCGTCCAGCGGCACGTCATGTCGCAGCTGGAGATCCTTCGGAACTACCCCAAGGTGCGTGACGCCGTCGACGCCGGCCGGCTGAAGGTGCATGGCTGGTACTACCGCGTCGACACCGCCGAAGTCCTTGAGCTGGACGAACTCAATGGAGTGTTCCACCGGAACTGACACCCGGGCCCGGCCTGGCCCCCTCACCCCCCCACACGCATCGGTCTGCCGGATGCGAGCACCCCCAAGCTCAACGGCCCCCCCGGATGCGGCGAAAGGATCACTGTGTCGACTGAACGAATACGTCCTTCAGCGGGACGTCACGCGAAGAGGAGCGCCCCCAGCGGGAGCCCCTCGCCGAAGTCCGCACCTTCTCCTTCCATGTTCAGTTCCCTCAGTAGTGACATCCCGTCCTCGCTCGTCGTCTTTCTTGTTGCTCTTCCCCTGTGCATCGGCGTGGCCGCCGCCTCCGGCGTCCACCCGGCCCTCGGTCTGATCCCCGGCATCATCGGCGGCATCATCGTGGGCTTCCTGCCCGGCAGCACCCTCCAGGTCACCGGCCCCGCCGCCGGACTCGCGGTCCTGTGCCTGGAGTTCGTCACCGAACACGGCGTCGGGTTGCTCGGGCCCGTCGTCCTGCTCTCCGGCGTCTGCCAGATGATCCTCGGGATGCTGAAGATGGGCCGGCTCTTCCAGTCCATCTCGGTCTCCGTGGTGCAGGGCATGCTGGCGGGTATCGGTGTGCCGCTGATCCTGAGCCAGATGTACGCCATGGTGGACTCCAAGCAACTCGGCACCGCCCTGAAGAACATCGGCGGTCTGCCCGATCTGGCCTCGGCCGTCCTCGGCGACAAGCAGAAGGGCGCCGCCCTGCTGCTGGGCATCATGGCCCTCGCCATCTGCTTCCTGTGGAAGAACGTCCCCCAGCCGATCAGCAAGATCCCGGCCCCGCTGGTCATCGTGGTCCTGGGCTCGATCATCGCCGCGTTCCCCGGCTTCGATGTCAAGAAGGTGGAGTTCGGCAAGCTGACGGACGCGCTGCACTTCGTCCCGATCTCCTCGTTCAGTCATATCCTCGACCCGGCGGTCCTGATGATGGTCGTGACCTTCACGGTCATCGCCTCGGCCGAGAGCCTGTTCAGCGCGGCGGCCGTCGACCGGATGCACTCCGGCCCCCGGACGCAGTACAACAAGGAACTGTTCTCCCAGGGTGTCGGCAACACGGTCAGCGGTCTCCTCGGCGCCCTGCCGATGACCGCGGTCATCGTCCGCAGCGCCGCCAACCTCAACGCCGGGGCCAAGACCAAGCTCTCCCGCATCCTGCACGGTGTCTGGCTGCTCGGCTTCGGCCTGCTGCTCCCGGGCCTGCTGGGGATGATCCCCATCACGGTGCTCGCCGGTGTGCTGCTGCACGCCGGATGGAAGCTCTTCAACCCGCCGTCCTTCGTGGCCATGTGGAAGAAGGACCGCGGCGAGGGCATCGTCATGATCATCACGACCCTCGCCATCGTGGTGGCCAACCTGCTGGAGGGTGTGCTCGCCGGCCTCGCCGTCGCGGTCGTCCTCACGGCGCTGCGGATGTCCCAGATGACCATCCGCAAGACCACGGACGGCGACACCGGACGCCTTGAGCTGAGGGGCAACGCCACCTTCCTCAAGCTCTCGAAGCTGATCGACGCCCTGGACTCCATCTCGGACAAGGACCGGGTCCATGTGGACGGGCGGGGTATCTCCCACCTCGACATGGCGTGCCGCGCCCAGATCGAGGAGTGGGGCGAGCAGCGCCGCAAGGCCGGTGCCGAACACGTCGAGATCCTGCTGCCCGGCGACCCGGCCGACGAGGTGGAAGAGGCGGTCGAAGAGGTCACCGAAGCCGCCGAACCGACCACCGTCGAGTTCGACCAGCCGGCTCCCGCGCAGGCCGAGCCCGAGACGGCACGGCCGTACGTCCCGCAGCCCGAGCCCGCGTATCAGCACACCATGGCCCAGGGGTACTCCCACGGCCACGCACAGCACGGGAACTCCTACGCCCGCCAGCACCAGCACGCGCAGCAGTTCCAGCACCAGCACGCGGCACACCAGAACCAGCACGCCGCGCATCAGCACAGCCGCCCGGCGCATCAGCAGCCGCACTACACACAGCAGTCCCAGGTGCATATCCCGAACGCGGGTCACAACCAGCACCAGGGACACGGCCAGCCCTACCCGCCGCAGCAGGGATACATCCCGCAGCAGGGATACGGGCCGGACGGCACCCCGCCCCAGGGCGTGCCCGTCCAGGGCTACGACCAGCAGGGCCAGCCGTATCAGCAGGGCTACGGCCAGCAGGGATACGACCAGCCGCCGAACGGAGGTTACTGGGGTCCCGATGACGACTGGGCTGTCCAGCAGTACGGCGAAGGGACCCGGCGATGAAACCCCTGCGGCACGCGCTCGCTGACGCCCTGCATCTACGGGATCTACGAGACCTCCGGCACCACCGGCATCCGGGCCAGGCCCGGCGCGGCACGGACCGGCAGGACTGCTCCCGTACCGACTGCCCCAACTTCGAGCAGCGGGGGACCGGCCGCCCCAGGACCGACCGTCCGCTGCCCGACCGCCCCAGGACCGACCGTCCGGGACCGGACCGCCCCAGGACCGACCGTCCCGGGCCGGACCGCTCCGCATCGGACCGGTACGGAGCAGACCGCCCCGTATCCGACTGGCACCCGACCGGACCGGGCGGGAGCGAGCGGCGTCAGCCGGCCCGCCCCTGCCAGGAGGACCCGCTGTTCGAGTTCCTCCGGTCGATGCACCACTTCCTCACCGCACCGCAGGAAATCGCCAAACCCAGCCAGGCGAGCCAGGGGAACCAGGCGAACCAGGCGAACCAGGCTGACCGGTCCGACCGGTCCGGCCGGTCCGATGGCGGCGATGCGGGCGGAACCAAGCAGCATGGACCGTCGTAGGCCGCTCTGACGGGACATGCGAAACGTCGCCCACGGAACCGACTATCCCGCAGGGTTCCGTGGGCGGCCCCCCAGGGCCTTGAGCGAACGCTTCCCCCACTGGGCCCTGGTGAGCCCCCTCTACTGCGCCCCCGCAGAGAGGGGGCTCCCTGCGGGAG
>NZ_JBSGUP010000073.1:0-20309 GCF_053607985.1 Streptomyces sp. NPDC055078 | reverse complement strand
GGGTAGCCCTCCAGGGGCTCAACCCGGCTCCGAGCGGGAGCAGTACGGCTGGTGCGAGGAGGCATTCTCCTGGCCCCAGGCGACCGTTAGGCTTCCGATCGGAAGGTGATAGTTTGCGATCGGAAGCGGCTGCGGTTCCGCCAGGACCGGGCACCCGGCCGTAAGCCGCACGGCCCACCGACACGGAGGTTTCCATGCCGCCCAGGCGCGACCCGAAGAAGCACGACGAGGTGCTCGATGCCGCGATCATGCTGATCCGGCAGAAGGGCATCGAGGGGACGAGCCTTCAGGACGTCGCGGACGCGGTCAAGCTCAAGAAGGGGAGCCTGATCACCTACTTCTCGTCCAAGGCGGAACTCACCGATCTGATCCAGGCGCGATTCACCAAGATCGCGGAGTTGGAGCTGGCGGAGATCGCGGAACGGCTGGCGAAGGACCCGGAGCACCGGCTGCGGGAGTTGCTCCAGTTCCATGCCGAGCACTGCACACTCAACATGTCCTCGCCGGTGCTGGTGAGCTTTATGCAGCTCTGGTCGCCTCCCGGCACGCCGACCGGGCAGAAGCAACTGGAGATCCGGCGGCAGTACCAGAGCGTGTTCGAGCAGGCGGTCGTGGAGTGCAGCCGTAAGCGGATCTTCAAGAAGGTGGACACCGAACTGGTCGTCAACGGGCTCATGGGAACGATGAGCTGGTGCGCCTTCTGGTACGACGAGGAGACGCACGGCCCGCTCAGGCCGCTCGTGGACGGTCTCATCGACATGGCTTTCGTCGGACTCCGCCCCCGGCCGAGAAGGACGCCGGCGGCGAGGAAGTGAACTGAACGGCGGCGGACGGAATCCTGGCGACGGGCCGCCCACGGGGCCGGAGGACTGAGCGGGACCCGATCCCGGGGCCGTCATCGCTGAGGCAGCCTCGTTCCGGCGTCCAGGCGGATGACCTCGCCGTTCAGCATCTCGTTGGCGATCACCGCGCAGGCCAGGTCCGCGAACTCGGCGGGCCGGCCGAGCCGCCTCGGGTACGCCGTCGACGAGACCAACTGCGCCTGGAGACCGGCCGGGAGGTCGGTGGTGAGCGCCGTCTTGAACGCACCGGGCGCGATCGTGACACAGCGGATCCGGTGCTCGGCGAGTTCCCTGGCGGCCGGGAGCGTCATACCGGCCACCCCCGCCTTGGACGCGGCGTACGCCAACTGGCCCTGCTGCCCCTCGAACGCGGCGACGCTCGCGGTGAGCACGATCACCCCGCGCTCCCCGCCGTCGTCCGGCCGGTCGCCGCGGCTCATCTGCCAGGCGGCGGCCCGCAGCACATGGAAGGTGCCGAGGAGATTCACCTCGACAATGCGGCGGAACCGCTCCGGGTCGACGGGAGCTTCCTTGCCGAGCAGCCGGAAGCCCCCCGCGAGGCCCGCGCAGTGCACCAGGATGTCGAGCCGGCCGAAACGGGCGACGGTCTCGGCGAAGGCGTGGTCGACCTGGACCGGTGAGCGGATATCGGCGGCGACCGGCAGCCAGTCCGCCCCGCCGCCGGGGTCGGTGGCGGGCGCGGGGGCCTCCAGGTCGAGGGCGGCCACCCGGGCGCCCCGGGCGAGCAGCGCCTGAGCGGTCGCACGGCCGAGCCCCGCGCCCGCTCCCGTCACCATCGCCACAGCACCGTGCAGTTCCATGCGATCCATCCTCCTGAGTCGTCGGGTGTGGCAGGGTCAGATCCGGGTGCCGCTGAAGTCCCCGGTGCTCAGCGGCACGCCGAGCCGGGCGCGCCGGGTGAGCCACACGGACGGGCGGTACCGGGGGTCGCGGTAGGCCGCGTACAGCCCTTCGAGCGTGCGCAGCAGCGCCGTGGCGCCGATCCGGTCGCCCCAGGCCAGCGGTCCGTACGGGTATCCGAGGCCCAGAGTCACAGCCGTGTCGATGTCCGCCGGGGAGGCGAGGCCCTGCTGGGCGATCTCGCACGCGGTGTTGACGATCACGGCGGCGATGCGCTGGGCGATGAATCCGGCGCCGTCGGAGACGACGCTCACCTCCCGGCCGGTCGCGGCGAGTGCCGCATGCGCCTCCGTGACAGTGGCGTGCGACGCCGCCGGGCCCGCCGCCAGCGTCAGCCGCCCGCCGTACTGCCCGAACGGGTCGGCCCCGACCGTACGCTCGGGAGGCAGCCCCGCGTCGAGCCCCGCGCCGGTCACGTCCTGGCCCCAGGGGCTGACGATCGCCACGGTGTCCCGCCCGGGGCGGGGGGCGATCGTGACCCCCGAGCCGCGCAGCAGGGACGCCAGACGGACGTCCTCGCACCAGACGGGGGTGCCGCCGTACGCGGGCGTCCCGTCCCGGCTGCCGGTACCGGGGCCGGCGTCCGGGGAGTCACCGCCGGTTCGGGCGCTGTATCCGGAGGCTCCTGCCGGAAGGTTCCCGCCGGGCCCGGTGGCGTAGGTGTGGAAGCCGTGGCCCGTCTTGCGGCCGAGCCGGCCCGCCGTGACCATCCTGGCCACGGTGGGCGACGGCCGGAACCTCGGATCGTCCGCGAAGCCCCGGTAGACCGATTCCGACACCGCCATATTGATGTCGAGCCCGGTGAGGTCCATCAGCTCGAACGGCCCCATCCGGAACCCGGCGGCCTCGCGGCAGACACGGTCGATGTCGGGCGCCGAGGCCACCTTCTCGTCCAGGAGCCGTACGGCCTCCGAGGTGTACGGACGCCCGGCGTGGTTGACCAGGAAGCCGGGGGTGTCGGAGACCGTCAGCGGAGTGTGCCCGAGCCCGCCCACGAGCCGGGCGAGACGGCCGGCGACCGCCGGGCCGGTGTGCTCGCCGGGCACGATCTCGACCAGCCGCATCAGCGGCACCGGGTTGAAGAAGTGCAGCCCGCACAGGCGCTCGGGACGGGCCAGCCCGGCCCCGATCGCGGTGACGGACAGTGAGCTGGTGTTGGTGGCGAAGACGGTGTCCGGACCGAGCCGGGCCTCCAGACCGGCCAGCAGGCGCCGTTTGACGTCGAGGTCCTCCACCACCGCCTCGATCACCAGATCGGCGGAGGTGATCTCGTCCACCACGCCCAGCCGCGCCCTGGCCGCGCCCGGATCGTCCAGCAGCCCCTTCGCCGCCGACCGGTCGATCATCCGGTGCGCGAACGCGAGCGCCTCGTCCGCCGCGCCCGGGCGCTCGTCGGTCAGCAGCACCCGGTGCCCGCCCATCGCGAACAACTGGGCGATGCCGCGCCCCATCGTGCCTGCCCCGACGACGGCGACGGTCAGCGGCCCGTCGGCGCCGGGGCCCGTCCCGGCCGCCATCAGCCCACGGTCCAGGTGTCGTTGCCCGCCAGCAGGGAGGTGAGGTCGCCCGCGCCGCCGTCAGCGGCGGCCCGGGCCAGTTGCTCGACCATCAGCTCGTCGTAGACGGGCCGCTCGACATCGCGGAAGACGCCGATCGCCGTCCGGGGCGGGCTGGAGTTCACCGCGAACTGCGCGAGCGCGAAGGCTGTCTCGGGACTCTCGGCGCGGGCGTCGTGGACCAGCGGCGCACCGGCCCCCCGCCCCGCCGCGTCCCCGGACACTGCGCCGGTTTCGGTGATCCGCAGTCTGCCGTCCGTACCGCGTACGACGGTCTTCGAGCCGTCGGCTCCGCAGCGCACGGGCTCCCCGTGCTCCAGGCGCAGCGTGTGCTCGGCCCGGGTGTCCGGGTCCTTGAGCAGGTCGAAGGCACCGTCGTTGAAGACATTGCAGTTCTGGTAGATCTCCACCAGCGCGGTCCCGGCGTGTGCGGCGGCGGCGCGCAGCACCGATGTCAGATGCTTGCGGTCGGAGTCGATGGTGCGGGCCACGAAGGTCGCGCCCGCGCCCAGCGCGAGGGAGACCGGGTCGAAGGGCACCTCCAGCGAGCCCATCGGGGTGGACTTGGTGATCTTGCCCTGTTCGCTCGTGGGGGAGTACTGGCCCTTGGTCAGCCCGTAGATCCGGTTGTTGAAGAGCAGGATCTTCAGATTCACATTGCGCCGCAGGGCGTGGATCAGATGGTTGCCGCCGATGGAGAGCGAGTCGCCGTCGCCGGTCACCACCCACACCGACAGATCGGGCCTGCTGACGGCGAGACCGGACGCGATGGCGGGCGCCCTGCCGTGGATGGAGTGCATTCCGTAGGTGGAGAGGTAGTACGGGAAGCGGGACGAGCAGCCGATGCCGGAGACGAAGACCAGGTTCTCGCGGCGCAGACCGAGTTCGGGGAGGAACGACTGGACGGCGGCGAGGATCGCGTAGTCCCCGCAGCCGGGGCACCAGCGGACCTCCTGGTCGGAACGGAAGTCGGCGGCCGTGCGGCGGACGTCGTCCTGGGGGACGAGCCGCAGGGACGGGAAACGGGCCGGGGTGACGGTGGTCTCAGACACCGGCGATCACATCCTCGATGGCGGCGGCCAGTTCGGCGGACTTCAGCGGCTGGCCGCTGACGCGGGTGAAGCCGACCGTGTCGATGAGATAGCGGGCGCGGACGAGCGAAGCGAGCTGGCCGAGGTTCATTTCGGGGATCAGCACCCGTTCATAGGAGTGGAGTACGTCCCCGAGGTCGGCGGGGAACGGGTTGAGGTGGCGCAGATGCGCCCGCGCGACCTGCTGTCCCGCCGCGCGCACGGCACGGCAGGCGGCGGCGACGGGGCCGTGGGTGGAGCCCCAGCCGAGGACCAGCACCCGGGCCGCGCCCGAGGGGTCGTCCACGGCGAGCGGGGCGAAGTCGCGGGCGATGCCGTCGACCTTGGCCTGCCGGGTGCGGACCATGTGCTCGTGGTTGGCCCCGTCGTAGGAGATCTCGCCGCTGCCGTCCGCCTTCTCGATGCCGCCGATGCGGTGTTCGAGCCCGGGGGTGCCCGGTACGGCCCAGGGCCTGGCCAGGGTGACCGGGTCGCGCAGATAGGGCCAGAACACCTCGGTGCCGTCGGGCCGGGTGTGGTTGGGCGCGGTGGCGAACGGGACCCGCAGATCGGGCAGTTCGGCGGGGACGGGGATACGCCAGGGTTCGGAGCCGTTGGCGAGATAGCCGTCGGAGAGCAGAAAGACGGGCGTGCGGTACGCGAGGGCGATCCGGGCGGCCTCGATCGCGGCGTCGAAGCAGTCACCGGGGGTGGCGGCGGCGACGACCGGTACCGGTGCCTCGCCGTTGCGCCCGTACATCGCCTGGAGCAGATCGGCCTGCTCGGTCTTGGTGGGCAGTCCGGTGGAGGGGCCGCCGCGCTGGATGTCCACGATGAGCAGTGGCAGTTCGAGGGAGACCGCGAGGCCCACCGCCTCCGATTTCAGGGCGACCCCGGGGCCCGATGTGGTGGTGACGCCGAGCGCCCCGCCGTAGGCGGCTCCGAGCGCGGCGCAGATCCCGGCGATCTCGTCCTCGGCCTGGAAGGTGCGCACGCCCAGATGCTTGTGCCGGGACAACTCGTGGAGGATGTCGGATGCGGGGGTGATGGGGTACGAGCCCAGGAAGAGCGGCAGCCCCGCGCGCTCGGCCGCGGCGACGAGTCCGTAGGCGAGGGCGAGGTTGCCGGTGATGTTGCGGTAGCTGCCGGGCGGGAGGGCGGCGGGGGCGACTTCGTAGGAGACGGCGAAGTCCTCGGTGGTCTCGCCGTAGTTCCAGCCGGCCCGGAAGGCGGCGATGTTCGCCTCCGCGATCGCCGGCTTGTTGGCGAACTTCTGCCGCAGGAAGGCGATCGTGCCGTCGACGGGCCGGTCGTAGAGCCAGGACAGCAGGCCCAGCGCGTACATGTTCCTGGCCCGTTCCGCGTCCTTTCTCGGCAGCCCGAGGTCTTTGACGGCGGCGACGGTCCGCGAGGTCAGCGGCAGTGGATGGAGCCGGTAGGCGTCGAGGGAGGCGTCGGGCGAGGTGTCGTCCAGGGGATTGCTGTCGTAGCCCGCTTTCGCCAGCGCGCGCGGGGTGAACCCGTCGGTGTCGACGATGATCTCGGCGCCGCGCGGCAGACCGGGGAGATTCGCCCGGAGCGCGGCGGGGTTCATGGCGACCAGCACATCGGGCGCGTCGCCCGGTGTGGTGATGTCGTGGTCGGCGAAGTGGAGCTGGAACGCGGAGACTCCCGGCAGGGTGCCGGCGGGCGCGCGGATCTCGGCCGGGAAGTCGGGCAGCGTGGAGAGATCGTTGCCCAGTGAGGCGGTCTGTGCGGTGAACCGGTCGCCGGCGATCTGCATACCGTCGCCCGAATCGCCCGCGAAGCGGATGACGACGCTGCTGAGCCGCCGCCGGGCCGCCCGGGGCCGGCCGGGGACGTTCTTCTCCTGAGTGGGACACATGGGGAACCGCCAAATCCTGCGGGCCGCACGCCGCTGCCGGGCCTGTGGTGCTCGCTGGGCACCGGCCGGGCCGCTTCGGCGTGGGTGAGGGAGCGCCGTCCGATGTGATCGGCGTTGTTGGGATGCCGACACTTAACTACCTTACGATCGTAAGGTCAATAGCCCCGAAAGGTGGTAGCCGGATGCGACCGGAGAACATTCACTCCAACCTATTGACCTGACGATCGTCAGGTTCTTACGCTCGGCGCAGATCGCGGTCGAGGTGGTCGGCGTGGCTGCTGTCGGTGCTGGTTCCCGCTTGTCCCCGGCCGCTCGGTGCGTGACTCACGCGCCTGCGGCCGGGGCGGCGGGAAGCCGGCACGCCGCCGGACCCGCGCCGGACACCCCGGTCCGGCTCCCGGCGGGACACCGCCGGACACCGCCGCGCCCGCGGCCCACAAGGCCGTACGAGAACGCCGTACCGAGAACGTCGTAGGCGTCGCTCACCCGCAGGACCCACCCCGAGGCCACCCAGGCCGTCGCCGGGGCACCGCCCCGCCCCGCCCGCCGTCCGCGAACCTGTCCTCCGGCTGCCGTGCCACGCAGCCGCCGTCACGAGGAGTGCCCGTGCTCATGCTCAGCGTTGCCCCAGCGCCCGGGGAATCGCCACCCGAGGCCGCCGCCGAGTCCGTCGGCGCGGGCGGGGGCGGGCGGTGAACCCGCTGACAACCGCGCCCGCCGCCGGGCCCGGGGACACCGATGTGACGCGCGGGGCCGATCTGACCTGGCCGCTGCGGCGGGCGGCGCGGCTGTACGGCGGGCGGGAGTCCGTGGTGGACCGGGGCAGCCGGTACACCTATGCGCAGTTCCTCGAACGGTGCGAACGGATCGCCGCCCTGCTGGGCTGGTACGGAGCCGCGCCCGGCGACCGGATCGCCGTCCTCGGGGCCAACAGCGCCGACTATCTGGCCGCATATTTCGCGGTCCCGGCCAGCCGCTGTGTGCTCGTCCCGCTCAACGCACGGCTGGCCGACGCCGAACTGGCGGCGGTGACGGCCGACTGCGCGCCCGTCCTGCTGATCGCCGACCGCGCCCACGCCCCGCGCGCGGCTCAGGTCGCGGCAGCCGCCGGAGCCCGCTGGGTGACCATGGACCAACTGCTGGGCGAGGAGTCCGGCGGCGACGGGGAGTGCGGAGGCGTTCCCCGGACCACACCACCCGCCGGACGCGCCCCCGGCCCCCACTCCGGCCCCCGCCCCGACGACCTGGCGGCGATCTTCTACACCGGAGGCAGCACCGGCCGCGCCAAGGGCGCCATGCTCACCCATCGCGGCCTCGCGGCCAACGCCCTCCATCTGGCGCTGGGTCTCGGCTACCGGGACGACGACGTCTATCTGCACTGCGCGCCGATGTTCCACCTCGGCGACGGGATGTCGGTCCACCCGGTCACCTGGGCCGGGGGCCGCCATGTGATCGTGCCCCGCTTCGACCCGGCCGATGTACTGCGCGCCATCGAGGACGAGCGGGTGACCTGCACCTTCCTCGTCCCCACCATGCTCACCCTGCTCCTCGAACACCTGGACGGCCTGGACCGCCTGGACTCCCACGACCGTGCCCCCGATCTGTCGTCGGTGCGGCTGGTGGTCCACGGCGGGGCGCCCATCGCGCCCGCGCTGCTGAGGCGGGCCGTCGAACGGCTCGGCTGCTCGTTCACCCAGTCGTACGGGATGACCGAGGCGGGCCCGATCCTCAGCCTGCTGCCGGGGGAGGAGAAACTGCTCGGCCGCCCGGAACTGCTGTCGGCGGGCCGCCCCGTGGCCGGGGTCGAGGTCCGCGTCGTACGGCCCGACGGCACCGAGTGCGCCGTCGGCGAGACCGGCGAGATCACCGGCCGGGGACCCAACTTCGCGCTCGGCTACTGGAATCAGCCCGAGATCACCCAGGAGCGGTTCCGCGACGGCTGGTACTGGACGGGGGATCTCGCCCACCGCGACGACGGCGGCCGACTGTACATCGTCGGCCGGGCGGGCGATGTGATCATCAGCGGCGGGGAGAACGTCTACGCGGCCGAGGTCGAGGCCGCGCTCGCGGCCCACTCCGATGTCGTCGAGGCCGCCGTCTTCGCGGTGCCATCCCCCCAGTGGGGCGAGCAGGTGCACGCGGCGGTAGTACTGCGCGGCACCGCCCCGGCCACGGCGGACGCGCTCGACGCCCACTGCCGGGCGCGGATCGCCGGGTACAAGATCCCCCGCTCGTACGAATTCCACGCCGTGCTGCCGCGTACCGGCCCCGGCAAGATCGACAAACTGGCGCTGCGCGCACCGCACTGGGCCGGACGGGAACGTGAGGTCTCATGAGCGAGCACCGGACGAACGCACCAGAGCGGCCGGTGGCCCTCGTCACCGGCGGTTCGCGGGGCATCGGCGCGGCCTGCGCCGTCCGACTGGCCGCGCGCGGCTGCCGGGTAGCGGTCAACTACGCGCGCTCTAAGCCGGACGCCGACTCCGTCGTACGGCACATCCGCGCGGCGGGCGGCGAGGCCGTGGCCGTACGGGCCGATGTGGCGCTGCACGGCGCGGCGACCGGCCTGGTGGACGAGGTCACCGAACGCCTCGGGCCCCCGCTCGTCGTCGTCAACAACGCGGGCGTCCAGCGCTCCCGGGCGATGATCCGCCAGGACGCGGAGACGTTCGAGGAGATGCTGTCGACGAACGTTCAGGGCCCCTGGGCGGTCACCAGGGCGGCGCTGCCGTCCATGTACGAGGCCGGCTGGGGCCGGGTGGTGTTCATGAGTTCCGTGCTGGGGGCGACGGGCGGTCCCGGGGACACCGGGTACAGCGCGTCGAAGGCCGCCCTGCTGGGCATGTCCCGCAGCCTGGCGCTGGAGGTGGCGCACCGGGGGATCACCTCCAACGCGGTGCTGCCGGGGACGATCCTCACCGATCTGG
Organism: Streptomyces sp. NPDC055078; assembly: GCF_053607985.1. Classification (NCBI taxonomy): domain Bacteria; kingdom Bacillati; phylum Actinomycetota; class Actinomycetes; order Kitasatosporales; family Streptomycetaceae; genus Streptomyces; species Streptomyces sp. NPDC055078. The sequence goes on along the minus strand of NZ_JBSGUP010000073.1, from coordinate 11,108 downwards.
CCACCTCGGTCAGCCCCGCCGTCCTGGAGGCGAACATCGCCTCGCTGGCCGCGCGGCGCGGCGGCGCGCCGGAAGAGGTCGCGGCGGTGGTCGCGTTCCTCTGCTCGGCGGACGCCTCGTACGTCAACGGCGCGGAGGTGGCCGTGCACGGCGGGGGGTGGGTCACCCTGCCGCCCGCGCGCTGACGCGTTGCACCCGGCGGTGCTGCTACCGACCTCGCGGGGACCGGCCTTGAATCCGGGCCGTCGTCCGCATCAACCGAAGGAGGCGCTATGCGCTGGGGACTGGGCCTGTACACGGGCCAGGTGCCGCCCGGAGAGGCCACCGGCTTCCGGGACGAGTACGCCCGCATCATCGAACAGGCCAGACTGGCCGAGGAACTCGGCCTGGAATCGGTCTGGCTGAGTGAACACCACGGAGCCGACGACGGCTATCTGCCCTCGCTGCTTCCCGTGGCCGCCGCGATTCTGGCCGCCACCGAACGGCTGGTCGTCGGCACCGCCGTCCTGCTCGCGCCGCTGCACCATCCGCTGCGGCTCGCCGAGGACGCGGCCGTCGTGGACCAGCTCTCCGGGGGCAGGCTGGTGCTGGGCCTCGGCACCGGGTGGCGCGGCAGCGAGTTCCGTGCCTTCGGCGTCGACCCGGCCACCCGGGCCACCGCGCTCGCGGAGACCGCCGCCGTGCTGCGGCTGGCCTGGCGCGGCGAACGGTTCGACTTCGCCGGCCGAGTGCACCGGATCGAGGGAGCCCGGGTGACACCCCGGCCCTTCACCCCCGGGGGCCCGCCCCTGTGGCTCGGCGGCACCGGGCCGCGCGCGCTGCGCCGGGCGGGGGAGCTGGGCGAGGGGTACTTCGGCGTCGGCGCGACCTACGACGACGCGATGGCCACCTTCGGCACGGTGCTCGGCGCGGTGCCGCCGGACCGTGCGGACACCTTCTCGTTCGGGCAGCTCCGATCCGGCTTCATCGCACGGGACGGCGACGAGGCTTGGCGGCTCGCGGGCCGGGGGCTGACCTACAACCTGGATGTGCACGCCCGCTGGGCCAGGCAGGAGGCGGGTGCCCACGTCGGCCCGGCGGAGCGGCTGACCCCGGAGGACGCCGTACGGGCGTACAACCTGCTGGGGTCCGCCGAGGACTTCACCCGCGAACTGCTGCCGTACGCCCGGCGGTTCGCCGGGCGCCGGGACTGCCATCTGGCGCTGCGGCTGCACCATCCGTACGTGCCCCACGACAGCGTGCTCGCGGCGATCGAGGCGTACGGGAAGACGGTGGCCCCGGCGCTGCGTACCGCCGCCGCGGCCTGAGCAGGACGACGGCACCAGTACGCGGAACCGGTGCGCGGCACTGGTGCGGGGCACTGGTGCGCGGCAACACATGGGCACCGGTCCGGCCGGACCGCCGAGCCGGTGCGCCGTGGCCGCTACGCCGGCACCGCGCACGCGCGACCACGGTTGCGCGGACACCGGTGCTCCCGTCCTCGGACAGAGGCAGAGAAAACCTGACGTTCGTCAGGACAAAGGATTGATTCACGGCCAACGGCCGGTTAGCCTTCCGATCGACAGGGTAACGAGTGGTGCATCCGGCCCTCCCCCCACGGCGGAGCGCATCGTGCACCGGCCGGTCCATCCGAAGCAGATATATCCACCCCGCCGCAGCGACGGCGCGGATGACTGGAGACCAGAATGCTTTCGCACGACGAGGACCAACTCCTGACCCGGGTCGAGGGCACGGCGCCGATGGGCGCCTACCTCCGGGAGTACTGGACGCCCGCGGTCCGTTCGGCCCGGCTCGTCGCGGACGGCAAGCCCGTACGCGTACGCCTCCTGGGGGAGGACTTCGTCGCCTTCCGGGACACCGAGGGCACGGTGGGCTTCCTGGACGAGAAGTGTCCCCACCGGGGGGTGTCGCTGGCGCTCGCCCGCAATGAGGAGTGCGGGCTGCGCTGCATCTACCACGGCTGGAAGATCGACGCCTCCGGCACCGTGGTGGATGTGCCGTCCGAGCCCCCGGAGCGGACCGACTTCGGCGGCAAGGTCCGGGTACGGGCCTTCCCGGTCCGCGAGTCGGGCGGAGTCGTCTGGGTCTATCTGGGCACCCGGGAGGAGCCGCCCCCCTTTCCCCGGTTCCCCTTCGACACCCTCCCCGCCGACCACGTACGGCCGCTGGCCGCCGAGACCCACTGCAACTGGATGCAGGCCGTGGAGGGGACACTCGACTCCTCCCATGTCTCCATCCTCCACAAGTCGTGGCTGGCCTCGGGCCAGGGCCAGTTGGGCAGGACCGCCCACGACTCGGCTCCCCGCTACGAGTTCGAGCACCAGCCGTACGGCATCCAGCTCGCGGCCATCAGACGTACGGCCGAGGCGGCGAGCCATGTCCGGGTCACCGAGTTCGTGCTGCCGTGGACGGCACTCATCCCCACCGGGGACGAGGACCGGGTCGCGATCATCTGCACTCCGGTCGACGACGAGAACTCCCGCCAGTGGTTCATCCGCTGGAACGACGACCACCCCCTCACCGAGGACACCGACACCCACGCCTGGTACGCCGATCTCACCGAGCACCCCGACGACTTCGCCGTCCTGATCCGGGACCGGGAGATGTGGGGGCAGGACCGGGAGCTGATGGCACAGGGCCACTTCACCGGGATCACCAATCTGATCCTGGAGGACGTGGCGATCCAGGAGAGCCAGGGCCCGATCGTCGACCGCAGCCAGGAGAAACTGGGCTCCAGCGACATCGCGGTCATCCGCACCCGCAGACTGCTCCTCGACGCCGTACGCGCCCACGACAAGTCCGGCGAGGTCTTCGGCCGGGGCGAGGACACCGGACGGCCACCGCTCCCCGGTACCGCCGGGTCCGCCTTCACCATCGGCACCGGCGACGACTGGCGCCCGGCCGCGGCGGCCCTGGCCCGCTATGTCTGAGCGCGCGGGAACGGGCGAGCGCCCCGGGCCCATCGGGACCGGTGCCGGTACGCCGGCGTCGTTCGCCGACTGGGTCGCGATCCGTGAGCTGACCGCCGTATACAACCGCTGTTTCGACAGCGCGGACGCCAACGGCTGGGCCGGGACCTTCACCGAGACCGGACGGCTCGAAGTGACCGGCTCCGGCGCCCCGCTGACCGGTCGGCGAAGCCTCGCGGAGTTCTGCCGCTCGCGCGGCCGGGGATATGTGCACCTGACCACCGACCCGGTCGTCCGGGTCACGGGGGACACCGCGCGGCAGGAGTGCGCCCTGGTCATGCTGCGCCGCCACGAGAACCGGTCGCGGCCCGTCCTCCTCACCACGGGCCGCTACCGCGACACCCTCGTCCGCACCCCCGGGGGATGGCGCTTCACCGAACGGCTGATCGACCTCGACAGCCCCCTCGACAGCCCCATCGGCGGTCCGGCCGGCGGCCCGGGCGGTGGTGCGCCCGCCGTGCCGCCCTCCGGGCCCGCCGCCGCGGACCCACCCACCGGGAGACCGACATGATCCGCCGTCTGCGAGGCGCCCGCGCCGCCGCCACCGTCACCGTCCCGGCCGACGCCCCCCACGCCGATGTCATCGTGCTCGGCTCGGGGGCAGGAGGTCTGGCCGCCGCGATCACCGCGGCCGAGGCGGGCTGCGACGTACTGCTGTACGAGAAGGCCGGGACGTACGGCGGCACCACCGCCAAGTCGGGCGGGGTCTACTGGGTGCCGGGCAACCATCTGATGCCCGCCCACGGCATCGAGGACGACCCCGGTGACGCCCTGCGCTACATGGCCCGCGTCAGCGCCCCCGGCCGCTACGACCCGGACCACCCGCTGCTCGGCCTGACCCCCTGGGAACACGGGCTGCTCAGCGCGTACGGCGGACTCGCGGCCGAGGCAGTCGCCCATCTGGACGCCATCGGCGCGCTGCGCTCCACCATCGAGAACGCGCTCGCCTTCCCCGACTACCACACCCAACTGCCCGAACAGGCGGGTGTCTACGGGCGGGCGCTGTGCCCGGCCGACGCCGGGGGCCGTCCCGCGGGCGGCGGTGAACTGGTCGCCCAGCTCACGGCCGCCGCACACCGGCTGGGCGTGCGGACACTCACCCGGCACGCGTTCACCGATCTGCTCGTGGACGAACAGCGGGTCGCCGGCGTCCTGGTGCGCGACCTGGATACCGGCGAGCCGATCGCCGCACGGGCCGGGCTGGGCGTGGTGCTCGCCACCGGCGGATTCACCCACGACGCCGGCCGCCGCGCACGGCATCTGCCGGGACGGGTCTGGGGCGGCTGCGCCTCCCCGGGCAACACCGGAGACGCCCTGCCCGTACTGGAGAGCCTCGGCGTCCCCCTGCACAACATGGACCAGGCGTGGTGGGACCAGGTCGCCGTCGAGCACACGACCGCCGGATCGACCCAGACCACGGCCGGGGTGTGGGTCGCGCCCGGCGACTCGTCGCTGATCGTGGACCTCGACGGCCACCGGGTCGGCAACGAGAAGACGGTCTACCACGAGCGCGCCAAGATCCACCTGGGACCGGACGCCCCGGCCGTACTGCTGCTGCTCTTCGACTCCCGTACCGAACGGCTGTTCCGCGACGAGTCGTTCGCCTATCCGCTCGTGCCCGCCGGGGCGGACTCCTCCCACATCGTCTCCGGAGACACCTGGGAGGAGACGGCCGGGCGGATACGCGAACGGCTCACCGCGCTGGCGGCGGTGACCGGGGGCGCGGCGCTCGGCGACGGCTTCACCGCCACCCTCGCGGCGACCGTGCGCCGGTTCAACGAACAGGCCGCGGCCGGCACCGACACCGACTTCGGCCGGGGCGGCGAACCGATCGAGGAGTACTTCACCGGAGCGCGGCGGCCGGGCGGCGGGCCCAGCCCGACGATGGCCCCGCTCACCGAGGGCCCGTACCACGCGGTACTGATCGGGCTCGGCACCCTCGACACCAAGGGCGGCCCGCGCACCAGCCGCCACGGCCAGGTGCTGGGCTCCGACGGCGGTGCCATCAGCGGTCTCTACGCGGTCGGCAACTGCGCCGCCTCACCCTCCAACGACGGCTACTGGGCCGCCGGGGCGACCATCGGGCCCGCCCTGGCGTTCGGTTACGCCGCCGGGCGCCATCTCGCCGGATTCCGTCAGCCACCTTCCTGATCCCCCGGCCCCAACCCGCCGCTGTCCCCCTGGAGCGTCATGACATTCATCATCGGAGCCGCCTGTGTCGACGTGAAGGACAAGGCGTGCGTCCAGGAATGCCCGGTCGACTGCATCTACACGGGCGAGCGCAAGCTCTACATCAACCCGGACGAATGCATCGACTGCGGGGCCTGTGAGCCGGTCTGCCCGGTCGAGGCCATCTACTCCGACCGCGACCCGGCCACCGGGAACGAGGACCACCTCGCGGACAACGCCGCCTTCTTCCGCGCCGTGCTCAGCGGACGCACGGAACCGATCGGCGCACCGGGCGGAGCACGGGAGTTCGGCCCCGTGGCCGCCGACACCCCGCTCGTCGAGGTCCTTCCCCCGGCGGGCCCCGCCTGACCGCCCGCCTCACCGGCACCGCCCGTCCGGCACACCGGACCCCAGCAACGAGAGAGACACAGATGAAGAAGATCACTGTAGTGAGCGCACACGGCATGGACTGGGTGTGGCGCTCCGGAGGAACGATTCTCAAGTACGTCAAGGCGGGGGCCCAGGTCACCGTGGTCTGTCTGTCCATGGGCGAGCGCGGCGAGTCCGCGTCGGCCTGGTCGCAGCCGGGCCAGACCGCCGAGCGGGTACGGGAGATCCGCTTCGGGGAGGCCCGGCGGGCCGCGGACATCGCGGGCGTGGAACTGCGTACGTACGACTGGGGCGACTACCCCATGGTCATCGACGACGAGCGCCGCCTGGAGATGGTCCGGCTGCTGCGCGAACTGCGCCCCGACATCGTCCTCACCCACGGGCGCAAGGACCCCAACAACCCCGACCACGTGGCCACCGCGCAGCTCGTGGAGAGCGCCGCGATCTGGGCCAGGGCGCACGGCAGGCTCCCCGAGGCCGAGCGGTTCGTGGTGCGCCAGATCCACGGCTACGAACCGGAGTTCCCCGAATTCTGCGAATTCCGGCCCGAGACGTACATCGACATCAGCGAGGTGGCCGAGCAGAAGCTGGAGATGATGCGCTGCTCATCCGTCCAGGAGTTCATGATCGAGGTGTACGAGCAGCGGGCGCGCTACCGGGCCATCATGGCGGGCCTGTTCCTCGGCCGCCGGGTCACCCACGCGGAGGCGTTCGAGCGCTTTCTGCCCGCCGCCGGGGACGCGTTCTGATGGGGGCCGCCGACCGCACGGCCCCCTGCATCGTGGAGCACATCGACCGCGGGGTGCTCCCGCTGGCGGACGCCTTCGCCGCGCTGGGCGTCGCCACCGTGCACGAGTCGCAGGGGCGCGCGGGGCTGATGGACCCGGCCGTCAAACCGGTCGTACCGGGCTCCCGGGCCGCGGGCCCGGCCGTCACCTGCCTGGGGCAGCCAGGTGACAATCTGATGCTGCTCGCGGCGCTCGACCTGTGCGAGCCCGGGGACATCCTGGTGGTGGCCAATCTCGCCCCCACATCCATGGGCATGGTCGGGGAGATCATCGCGAGCATTCTGATCGCCCGGGGCGTCGCGGGCCTCGTCGTGGACGCGGGCGTACGGGATCTGCGCGAACTGCGCCGGCTGCCGCTGCCCGTGTGGTCCAGGACCGTCCACGCGGCGGGCACCACCAAGGGCGGCCCCGGCTGGGTCAACGTTCCCGTGGTCGCGGCGGGCGCCGCCGTCGCTCCCGGCGACATGGTCGTCGCCGACGACGACGGCGTCACCGTGGTGCCGCGCGCCGAGGCCCCGGCGGTGCTGGAGCACGCCAGGGCCCGCGAGGCCCGCGAGGCACGCCTCCTCGCCGATATCGCCTCGGGCTCCGTACCCACGCTGTCGGCGGAACTCCGCGACCGCCTCGACCAGCTCGGCGTACGGCGTGTGCCGGGCGGGGACGCGTGATGGGCACCGCCCGGCGGGCCGGCGCGTGCCGTGCGTCCACCGGCCCGGACCGGACGCGTACCCCTGGACCGTCCGGCACACCTCGTGCACCCACCGGTCCCGGCCTGACACGTACCGCCCGCCGAGCCGGCACCCGGCTCGGTCCCACGCCCGCCGGCCCGGACCGCACGCCCGGCGGGTCCGGCACCCGCCCGGCCCGACCGAGAGGCAGGACCTGATGCGACTGTGCACCTTCGCGACCGAGGGCGGGCCGCACGCGGGCGCCGTCCTCGACGACGGCGACGTCGTCGATCTGACCGCCCTCGCCCGGACGGCCACGGCGTCGCCGGACGCCGGACCGCCCACCACCGTCCTCGGCTGGATCGCGCTCGGCGACGCGGCGGCCGACCGGATCGCCGCCCTGTGCGCGGGCCGCAGGGGCCGGGCGCATATCGCGGGGCACACCGGTGAGCTGCGGCTCGCGGCGCCGATGGGGCGGTTGCCGCGCAATGTGATGTGCGTGGGCGCCAACTACCGCGCGCACATCGAGGAGTCGGAGCGGGCGGTGGGACCGCTCGGACTGCCCGCCGAGCCGGTGTTCTTCACCAAGGACGTCCGCAGTGTCTGCGGCCCGTACGACGACATCCCCGCCGACGACGCGGTGAGCCCCCGGCTCGACTGGGAGGTCGAACTCGCCGTCGTCATCGGACGCCCCGGCCGGCATATCGACCCGTCCGACGCGCTCGGCCATGTCTTCGGCTATGCGCTGCTCAACGATGTGAGCGCCCGCGCCCTGCAACTCGGCCGGGGCCAGTGGTGGCAGGGCAAGAGCGTCGAGGGCACCTCGCCGCTCGGCCCGTATCTGGTGACCCGGGACGAGGTGCCCGATCCGCAGAACCTGGAGCTGCGCTGCTGGGTGGACGGCGAGGAGACACAGTCCGCGAACACCGGGTCGATGATCCACGGCGTCGCCGCTCTCATCGCGGAACTCAGCCGGACGCTGACCCTGGAGCCCGGCGACGTCATCAGCACCGGGACCCCGGAGGGGGTGGGCCTGGGCCGTACCCCGCCCCGCTGGCTCGGCCCCGGATCGCTCCTGGAGAGCGAGATCACCGGCCTCGGCCGCCAGCGCAACCGGGTGGTCGACAGCGGCAGCCCCGGCACCGGCAGCCCTGGCACCGGCAGTCCCGGCACCGGCAGTCCCGGCACCGGCGGCGGCACGAGCCCCCGCAACGGCGAACAGAAAGCGGAGTGAGCGGCCATGGCACAACTCGCAGGAGTCTTCGGAACCTCCCACAGTCCGGCACTGATCACCCCCGTCCCCGACTGGCCCGCGCTCGAACCCAGAATCGCCAGGCCGGCGCGCGCCGAGCTGGCGGGCCGGGTGCGCGAGGCGTGGGACGAGCACCAGACCCGGTTCGACCGGGCCATGGAGCAGTTGCGCGACGCGGTGCTCGCGGTCGAGCCCGATGTGCTGCTCATCGTGGGCAGCGATCAGGGCGAGAACTTCGGCCCGCGCTCCGCCCCCGTCTTCGAACTGTTCCTCGGCGACCGCGTCGAGGCGAGCGCGGCCGACCGGCGCGGCGAGGGGCCGGAGCAGTTCCCGGTGTCCATGCCCGTCGCGGGCGGCCTCGGACACGATGTCCTCAAGCATCTGTGCGCCACGGGCTTCGACGTCGCCCATGTCTCGGAGACCTCGCACGAGTACGGCATCGGGCACGCCATCACCTGGCCGCTGCGCTTCCTCGGTCTGCGTGACTCGGGGCTTCAGCTCCTGCCGCTGGTCACCAACGTATGGAATCTGCCGAATGTGCCCGGCGTGTCCCGCTGCGTGGCCTTCGGACAGGCGCTGCGGGAGGCCATCGAGGCGTCCGCGGCACCGCTCCGGGTGGCGGTGATCGCCTCGGGCGGGCTGAGCCATCTGGTGCTCGACGAGGACCTGGACGCCCGGGTGCTCACGGCGCTGCGTTCCCCGGGCACCGAGGCATGGCAGGCCATCGGCGACGACGAGCTGGCGTACGCGCACGAGCGCCACGGCCTGTCGTACCGCCTCAACGGCACCTCCGAGATCACCGACTGGATCATCGCGGACGCCTGCGCGGGCACGGCGGCCGAGGTCATCGACTACGTCCCCGCCTATCGCACCGAGTCCGGCTACGGCGTCGGCATGTGCTTCGCCCGCTGGTCGCTCCCGGCGGGCTGACCCGGCCCGCGCCCTGAGCCCCCCGAGAGCCCCCGACTGCCTGAACTCCCACCCTCCGAACCTCTGGAGACCCCATGCACATGGATCTGCCGGAAGCCCATGACGAACTGCGGCACACCGTCCGGCGCTTCGCCCGGAACGTGGTCGAGCCGCGCGCCCGCTCGATCGACCGGGAGAACGTCTACCCCGACGATGTGTTCAAAGCCCTGTCGGACGCCGACCTGCTGGGCCTCGCCACCCCCGAGCAGTACGGCGGCGCGGGCGCGGGCACCCTCGGCCTGACCCTCGCGATCGAGGAGGTGGCCAAGTACTCCAACACGATCGCCCTGATGCTGCTGCTCACCCGGCTGCCCGCGCTGCCCCTGCTGATCGGCGGCAGCGAGGAGCAGAAGGCCGGCTATGTACGCGATCTCGCCCGGGGCACCCGTAAAGCCGCGTTCGGACTCTCCGAACCACAGGCCGGCTCCGATGTGCGGGGCATGCGGACCCGCGCCGTACCCGACGGCGACGGCTGGGTGATCTCCGGCAGCAAATGCTGGATGTCGGGCATCGAACAGGCCGACTTCTACACCGTCTTCACCCGGGTCGGAGACGGCTTCGGCTGCTTCGTCGTGGACCGCGAACTGCCCGGCGTGAGCGTGGCCCGGGTGGACGACAAGATGGGCGTACGCGGGATCGACACCGGAGAGCTGCTGCTCGACGGGGTACGGGTGAGCGCCGACCGGGCGGTGGGCACACCCGGCGAGGCGTTCAAGCTCGCCATGCTCACCCTCAACTCGATGCGGCCGATCGTCGCCGCCCGAGGTCTCGGGCTCGCCCAGGGCGCGCTGATGTACGCCGCCCGGTATCTGAGCACCCGGGAGGCGTTCGGCGCACCGCTCACCGAGCAGCAGGGCCTCGGCTGGATGGTCGCGGAACACGCGGCGGAGATCGAGGCCGCCCGGCTGCTCACCTACCGCGCGGCGCGGATGGTCGACGCCGGGCAGTACGACAAGGACGCCGTCCCCTATCTCTCGATGGCGAAACTGTTCGCCTCGGAGACGGCGGTGAAGGTCTCCGGCACCGCCGTGCAACTGCTCGGCGCGGCCGGCTTCATGAAGGAGCACCCGGTGGAAATGCACTACCGCGACGCGAAACAGCTCACCATCGTCGAGGGCACCAGCCAGATCCAGAAGAACCTGCTGGCGGCGGCCGTGTTCGACCGCACCCTGTGGTGGGACTGATGGGTACGCATCCGCTCGCCGTGCCCCGCGCGGTGTCCGCCGACGCCCGCTCCGCCCTCCTCGCACCCCGGTCGGTGGCCGTGGTCGGAGCGAGCAACCGGCCGTCCAACGCGGGCCTGTCCTTCGTACGGGCGCTGCGGGCCGCGCACTTCCCGGGGCGGCTCCTCGCCGTCAACCGGGACGGCTCGGACGTCGAGGGCGCGCTCGGCGCGGCCTCGCTGCGGGAGCTGTCCGAAGCGCCCGACCTGGCCGTCCTCGCGCTGCCCGCCCCGCTGGTGCCGGGCGCGGTCCAGGAGGCGGCCGAGGCGGGGGTGCGGGCGCTGCATGTGTTCACCGGCGGCTTCGCTGAGCTGGGCGGCGCCGGGCCGCCGGCAGCGCAGGACCGGCTCGCCCGGCTGTGCGACGAGGCCGGTATCGCCCTGATCGGCCCCAACTGCATGGGCCTGTACCGGCCACGGGCCGGTCTGGCGTTCCGCGAGGACCAGCCCATGCTGGACGGTCCGGTCGCCGTCGTCTCCCAGTCCGGGGGAGTGGCGATCACCGCCGTCCACCAGCTCGCCGCCCGTGGTCTCGGCGTCTCCACCGCGATCTCCTTCGGCAACGGAGCCCAGCTCGGCGCCGGGGCGCTGGCCGAACTGCTCGCCGACGCGGGCGAGCACTCCGTACTGGCGGTCCATGTCGAGAGCGCCAACGAACCCGATCTCGCGGACCGGCTCGGC
>NZ_JBSGUP010000072.1:12389-20333 GCF_053607985.1 Streptomyces sp. NPDC055078 | reverse complement strand
GGTCAGTTGGTGTTGTTGGTGTTGTTGACGAGGCTGATGAGCGTGTTGGCGGCGAGGGTGGAGGAGTTGGGGTTCTGGCCGGTGATGAGGAGGCCGTCGGTGAGGACGTAGGGCTGCCAGTCGGCGGCCTTGGAGTAGTGGCCGCCGAGCTTGGTGAGTTCGTCTTCGACGAGGAAGGGAACGACGTCGGTGAGCTGGACGGCTTCTTCTTCGGAGTTGGTGAAGCCGGTGACCTGCTTGCCCTGGACGAGGGGGGTGCCGTCCTCGTTGGTGGCGTGGCGCAGGACGCCGGGGGCGTGGCAGACGAGGGCGAGGGGTTTGCCGGCGCGCAGGATGGTCTCGATCAGCTTGACGGAGTCGGTGTCCTCGGCGAGGTCCCAAAGCGGTCCGTGGCCGCCGGGGTAGAAGACGGTGTCGTAGTCGTCGGGGGTGACGGTGTCCAGGCGGATGGTGTGGGTGAGTGCGGTGACTGCTTCGGGGTCGGTTTCGAAGCGGCGGGTGTCATCGGTCCGGAAGGCGGGTTCGTTGCTCTTGGGGTCCAGGGGCGGCCGGCCGCCCTGGGGTGAGGCGAGGACGACGTCCCAGCCGGCGTCCTTGAAGCGGTAGTACGGGGCGGCCAGCTCCTCCAGCCAGAACCCGGTCTTCAGGCCGGTGTCCCCCAGCTCGTCGTGCGAGGTCAGAACGATAAGAACCTTCATGTCGCGATTTCTCCTGTCAGTGGTTCAGTAGACCGGCCGGCTCTGGGGTCGTGTTCCGACAGCCATGACCAGCCATGACTATACGACCGGTCTAATCATTGAGCAACAGCCTCCCGCCAATCCGGAGACGAGAACGGACGGACGCTCGAAACCGCCGTGAAGGCCGACGCGGCACCAATGAAGCGCCCGTCGCCGCACCGCCCCCACCGAGCGAGCGAGTCCCCGTCGCCATGGACGACGCCAACGGGCCTGGCCGCACCCACTAGACGACTGGTCTACGAATCTGTTACGGTGCGGCCATGCCGGTCACCACGCACCACACCAAGGACTCCCGCCGCAGCATCCTGGATGCCGCCCGGCGGATCATGACCCGTAAGGGCTACTCGGCGGTCGGCATCAACGAGGTGCTCGCCGAAGCCGGTGTGCCGAAGGGATCGTTCTACCACTACTTCGCCTCGAAGGACGCGTTCGGCGAAGCGCTGCTGAAAAACTACTTCGAGGAGTACCTCGCCGACATGGACCGCACGCTCGCGCGGTCCGGCGGGTCCGGGGCCGACCGCCTGACGGCCTACTGGGAGAAGTGGCGGCGCACCCAGGGCCTCGACGACTGCCAGGGCAGGTGCCTCGCCGTGAAACTCGGGGCGGAGGTCGCCGACCTGTCGGAATCGATGCGGCTCGCACTCAAAGAGGGCACAGGCGCGATCATCGACCGCCTGGAACAGACCATCACCGAGGGCATCGAGGACGGCTCCCTCACACTCGACGGACCCCCGGCCGACACCGCACAGGCCCTCTACGACCTGTGGCTCGGCGCAAGCGTCAGGGCCAAGATCCAGCGCAGCCCCACCCCACTCGACACCGCCTCAGCCGTCACCCACCGAATCCTGCACACCCCCCAGCCCTGACCCCACCCCACCCCACCCCGGCCCGGCCCGAGAGGCGCACGGTGCCGGACAGCGGGCCGGAGACACACCGGAGGTGCCCGGTGCCCGGACAGGCGAGAGCCCCGCCCGGATTCCACTGCCGGACGGGGCTCCTCCCTGAGGGGCTACAGGGCGAGTCCGGTGAGGACAAGGACCCGCTCGTAGGTGTAGTCGTCCATCGCGAAGGCGACACCCTCGCGGCCGACGCCGGACTGCTTGGCACCGCCGTAGGGCATCTGGTCGGCGCGGTAGGACGGTACGTCGCCGATGATCACGCCGCCGACCTCCAGGGCGCGGTGGGCGCGGAATGCGGTCTGGACGTCATGGGTGAAGACGCCCGCCTGGAGGCCGTACTTGGAGTCGTTGGCGGCGGCGAACGCCTCGGCCTCGCCGTCGACCCGGGTGACGGTGAGGACCGGGCCGAAGACCTCCTCGCAGGCGATGGTGGCATCGGCCGGGACATCGGTCAGCACGGTCGGCGCGTAGGAGGCGCCGTCGCGGCTGCCGCCGGCCAGGAGCTTGGCGCCCGCGCCGACGGCCTCGTCGACCCAGGTCTCGACGCGCTTGGCGGCGTCCTCGCTGACCAGGGGGCCGACATCGGTGGCGTCGTCCGAGGGGTCGCCGGTGACCTGGGCCTCGACGGCCGCGACGATCCTCGGCAGCAGGCGGTCGTAGACGGAGGCGTCGGCGATCACCCGCTGGACGGAGATGCAGGACTGGCCGCCCTGGTAGTTGGAGAAGGTGGCGATACGGGTCGCCGCCCAGTCCAGGTCCTTGTCGGACGCCCAGTCGGCGAGGACGACGGCCGCGCCGTTGCCGCCCAGTTCCAGGGTGCAGTGCTTGCGCGGGACCGAGTCCATGATCGCGTAACCGACCGGTCCCGAGCCGGTGAAGGAGATCACCGGGAGGCGCTCGTCCTGGACGAGGGCGGGCATCCGGTCGTTCGGGACGGTGAGGACCGACCAGGAACCGGCGGGCAGCTCGGTCTCGGCCAGCAGCTCGCCGATGATCAGCGCGGAGAGCGGGGTGGCGGGGGCCGGCTTAAGGATGATCGGGGCGCCCGCCGCGATGGCCGGGGCGACCTTGTGGGCGCTGAGGTTCAGCGGGAAGTTGAACGGCGCGATCCCGAGGACGACGCCCTTGGGGACCCGGCGGGTGAGCGCGAGCCGGCCGGTGCCGGCCGCGTCGGTGTCCAGGCGCTGGGCCTCGCCGCCGTTGAAACGGCGGGCCTCCTCGGCCGCGAAGCGGAAGACGGAGACGGCCCGGCCGACCTCGCCTCGGGCCCACTTGACCGGCTTGCCGTTCTCGGCGGAGATCAGCCGGGCGATGTCCTCGGTGCGCTCGGCGAGCCGCCGGGAGACATGGTCGAGGGCGGCGGCGCGTACATGGGCCGGGGTGGCCGCGAACTCGTCACGTACGGCGTACGCGGCGGCCACGGCCTCCTCGACCTGGGCCTCGGTCGGGACGGAGACCTGACCGACGAGACGTCCGTCCCAGGGGGAGGTGACATCGAAGGCGGTCTCGCCGGTGGCCTGACGGCCGGCGAGCCAGAAGGCGTGGGTTGCGGTCATGTCGTCCCGGCCCTTCCGAGATAGTTGGGGTGCGTCCGTTCCACCGTAGATCCGCGAGCGTCTCTTGCGTATATCCGGTGTGGAGTGGTCGACCGGCGCTCCACTGCGCTTTGGCGTGCCGAAGCACCATGAAGGCCGGTCAGCGGCGGCGTTCCGTGCTGACGATCAGGCAGACGCCCACGACGACGATCGCGCCGCCGACGGCGATGGGCACGCTCAGCTCCTCGCCCAGAACCACGGCCCCGAGCAGGACGGCGACGACCGGGTTGACATACGCGTAGGTCGCGACGAGCGACAGCGGCGCGGACTGCAGCAGCCAGGCGTACGCCGTGAACGCCACCAGGGAGCCGAAGACGAGGAGATAGGCGAGCGCGACCCAGGAGCGGAGGGAGATGTCACTGAACACGAAGTCGTACTGCTCCCCCCGGCCAAGACCCACCAGCGCGCAGCCGATACCCCCCGCGACCATCTCGTACGCACTGGCGGCGAACGGGTTGGCGGGCATGGGAATACGGGAGGAGGCGAAGGAACCCGCCGACCACATGAGGGTCGCGGCGATCACGGTGAGGACGCCCCCGAGGCGTATCTCGCCGCTGAGTCCGGGCAGGGTGAGCACCGTCAGACCCACCAGCCCCAGAAGCACCCCGGTGTACGCGCCGAGTCCGGGCCGGTCACCGGCGGCGCGGCGCAGCAGGACCAGCCAGGCGGGCACGACGGCGACAAGCAGCGCGGCCAGCCCGGAGGGGATGGAGGTCTCCGCGAGCACCACCAGGCCGTTGCCGCCGAGAAGCAGCAGCAGCCCCACGACCACGGCGGAGGCGAGCTGCGCGCGGGTCACCCGGAGCGCCGAGAGCCCCTGCCGCCAGGCGACCAGGGCCGCGAGGATCAGCCCGGCCAGGACGAAGCGGGCCCCGGCCGAGAGAAACGGCGGCATGGTCTCGACGGCGATGGCGATGCCGAGATAGGTCGAACCCCACAGCACGTACACAATGGCGAGCGCACCCCAGACGGCACCGGATATCCGTCGTCCTGGCGGGGTGGGGGCGGACGGGTCCGCTGCGGGGGTGCCGGTGAGGGCGGCGCGCTGTGTCATCGGTGTGTCATCGCGTCATCGGTCCTTGGCGGTACTCGTCAGCACCCATCGGTACGCGTCGGGGCCGGCGATGTCCGTCGGCCTGCCGGTCGTTGGCGACTTTATGGAGCAGGACGCGCACATGCCAAGAACTTTGCCCGATTCCGGGCACAGCTAGCGGAAATCGGTCACCGCGCGGGCGATCGGGCGGTGAATCAGCCCGTCACCCGGGCCCGGCGGACGGGCCGGCGGCAGCTCGGCGAATGGCCCGGCGGACCGCTCGGCGGACCGCTCGGCGGACAGCCCGCTGAGCAGCCCGGTGGCCGACTCACTTCTGTGCCGGGTCCGATGTCGTCTTAAGGGCGAGCCACAGCTCCATCCGCACATCGGGGTCGTCCAGCGAGCGCCCGAGGATCTCCTCCACCCGGCGCATCCGGTAGCGCAGGGTGTGGCGGTGTACGCCCAGGTCGGCGGCGGCGGCGTCCCACTGGCCGTGGCGCGAGAGCCAGGCGCGCAGGGAGGCGACGAGGTCGCCCCGGCCGGTGGCGTCGTGCTCGTACAGCGCCCGGAGCATGCCGTCCGCGAAGGCGCGTACGGCGTCGTCGGCGAGGAGCGGGAGGATCGACCCCGCCGCCAGTTCGTCGTGCTCGACGAGCGCGCGGCCACGCCGGCGGGCGACGGAGAGCGACTGTTCGGACTGCTTGTAGGCACCCGCGGCGGCGATCGGTCCGGTGGGGGCGGAGAGGCCGATCACGATCGCGGTCTCCTCGGCCTCCTTCGCGGCGAACGCGGCGACGCAGACCGTCACCACCGCGCCGCCGTCCGCCGCGAGGACCACCAGCCGTTCGTCGCCCTCCGGTACGACGAGGAGGGTCTCGCCCGCGCGGGAGGCGGCCGACTCCAGCGCTTCGGTGAGTTCTTGCAGGGCCCGGGGAGCCTCGTCCGCCACGTCCTTCACGGTCTCGGCGATCAGCAGCCGGAAGGGGGCGTCGAGCAGGGAGCCGTAGAGGTCCCCGGCGACCGCGCGGGCGTGGTCCGGCTGGCCGGACAGCAGCATCCGCAGCACCGCGGCGCCGAGGCGCTGCTCGGCCCGCTGGAGCGCGCGGGAGCGTTCGGTGGACAGGGTGAGGAGGGCGACGGCCGAGTGGACGGCGTAGCGCTCCGCGGTGCCGAGGGCGGCTCCGGTGCCGACGGCGAGCGCGCCGCGCACCCGCCGCCCGCTGCCCAGCGACTGGAGTTCGACCCGGTCGGCGGCGGTGTCCGCGGGGTCCGCGACCACCGCGCTGGCGGGCGCGGGGCGCTCCCGCAGCCGCTCGACATCGGCGGTGAGCCGGGAGGCCCGGCGGGCGGCCCAGTCGGGTGAGGCGGCGACGACGGACCCCGCGGCGTCGTACAGCGCGGCCCAGCCGTGGACATGGGCGGCCAGCCGGGCCACGACGCCGCCGGGGCCCTCGGCGAGCGCGGCCCGGGTCAGCTCCCGCTGGGCCTCGAAACCGGCGGTCACCGCGCGGTACTGGTCGGCCGCGATCGCCGCCGAGACCGCCTTGGTGATGGCGATGAAGGGGGTGCGGCGCGGTACGGCCAGCAGGGGGAAGTTCTCCTCCCGGGCGGCGTCGAGGAGCGCGTCCGGGATGTCCTCGTAGTTCACGCCGACCGCGAAGCCGAGGCCGACGACGCCCGCGTCCACCAGCCTGCGCACATAGCGGCGCATGGCATCGCGGTCCTCGGCGTCCAGGGTCATGGCGGTGACCAGCAGCAGCTCGCCGCCCTCCAGATAGGGGACGGGGTCGGTCAGCTCGCTGACGTGCGCCCAGCGCACCGTGGTCTCAAGCCGCTCCTCCCCGGCGCGCACGGTGAGCTTGAGCGCGGAGTGCTGGACGAGGGACGCGAGAGTGGGCGGCATCGGACCTTCAGGTCGTGGAGGGGCGGGGAGGGGCGGGGAGAGCAAGGACGGCGAGGCGGGCACGGAGGAGCAAGGCGGACGCGGAGGGGCGAGGAGAGCGAGGCGAGACGGTCGCGGTGGGCAGGGACACGGTGGATTTCGCCGTCCCGTATGAACGGCATGCCTCGATTCTGCCAGGTCGTAGCAGACCGTTCCGGTGGCAAGGGCGGCGAATCCTCCGTTACGTCCGGAGACCACGTCCGCGGAGTCCGGGGATCACGTCCGCAGATCCACCAGCAGCGGCGGTGCGTGTTCGCCCCGTACGGTCGTCAGGGAGAGCACCGCGTGACCGGCGGGCACCGCGTGCGCCAGGTCGGACGCGGACCAGCGGGCGCGCTCGACCTCACGGACGGTGACGGCCTCGGAGGTGACGGCCCGGCCGGTGACCAGTCGGCGCATCATGTGCAGCGCCTTGGTGAGCGGTTCATCGGAGATGATCTGCCGGTTGGTGACATCGCGGGTCTGCACCCACTCGGTGCCCCAGGTCTCGGCGAACCGGTTGCCGTCCCACGGCGCAAGCCCGGAGAACGCCATCCGGCAGCCGACCGCGCCGAGCAGCGGCCCGCGCAGGGGCTCCGGGACGTCCTCCAGGGTGCGCAGCGCGAGCAGCACCCCGGCGTTGGCGGAGCGCAGCCGCTGGATGGCGCGTACGGAGTCGGCGGTGACGGTGCGGGTGGCGTCGTCGAGGACGAGCAAGGCGAACAGGGCCCGGTCCGTACGGTTCAGCGCGGCCTCGGTGAACTGCGCGAGCAGCATCCGGGCGATGATCCGCGAGGCTTCGGCGTGGCCGCGCTCGGGCAGGTCGATCCGGACGCGCAGCGGGTGCTCGATGGCCCGCAGCGAGAACTGCCGCCCGCCGCCGTCGGTCCGGAAGAACGCCGCGAACGCGGGCCGGTCGAGGAACGCGATCCGCTCGGCGAGCAGGACCCCGATGTCATCGGCGCGGGCGGACTGCCGCTCCCGGGCGTCCAGCTCCCGTAGCTGCGCCGCCGCCCCCGCCCCGCCGCGGTCCTCCAGCGCCTGCCGCAGGGCGCCGGCCGCGGCGGCCGAGCCGCCGAGGAGTTCCCGCAGCTCGGGTACGGCGGGAAACCGCCCGTGGACCCACTGGTACGGCCCGATGAGCTGGGCGAGCGCGGTGGCGGCCCGCCGGCTGTCGCCCCCGGGCAGGGTCGCCGTCAGATCTCCGACGAGGGCTTCGGCGAGTGTCCTGGCGGCTTCGTCGGGGTCGTCGGCGCCGCCGTAGAGGTCCAGATCGTGGGTGGCCCCGGGCCGCCCCACCGCGATCACCAGGTCGAAGGCGTCGTCGGCGGCCAGTCCGCTGCCCTGCGCGGTGACGGTGACCACGGCGGCCCGGTTGGCGAGGGCCAGCAGACACATCGACTCGACGACGGGCCGCACCAGCCGGACGCTCTTGCCGCACCCGGACGGCCCGACGGCCAGGAGCGAGGTGCCGAGCAGGGCGGGGTCGAGGGCGACACCGGTGGTACGGCGGGGGTACGGATTGCGGTCACCGCCGTCGGCGGTGCCGATCCTGACCTGGTGGACCAGCAGATCGTGCCGGGCCGCGCGCATCGGCAGATCACGGGCGCCCGAGGGGTGCACGAAGGCCGCGGCGCCCTTGGCGAGCACCGTCTCGGTGAAGAGCTGGAGGCGGGACGGGTCGGCCTGGACGCTCCCCCAGGCCCGGCGGATGCGCGCGTAATCGACGTCGTTCATCCGGCCCGCAGCGGCCTCCTCG
>NZ_JBSGUP010000072.1:0-12379 GCF_053607985.1 Streptomyces sp. NPDC055078 | reverse complement strand
TCCTCGCCGAGGCGGTCGGCGAGGGCCTGCTGACCGGCGGTGCGCAAATCGGGCCAGTGGGCGGGGTCGGCGGCCGAGCCCGCCTGCACGGCCGGGGCACGCCTGGCCTCCTTGGGGCGCAACGCCCCGAACAGCGGCAGCAGATAGCGCCGGGCGACCTCGGCCCAGCGGCCCAGCCGGGCGAAGAAGCCCAGGAAGACGACGAGGACGACCAGGTCGATGATGTTCTCGATGATGCCCCGGCCCACGGCACTGTCGGCCAGGGTGACCAGCGGGAAGGTCCAGTAGAAGGGGTCCAGCCAGAACGGGAAGTACTGGTTGCGGTGCAGCGACCAGATGAGCACCATCGCCAGGAACGCGATCAGCGCCCCGCTGAGCAGGCTCCGTCCCGGCACCCGGTCCGGCTCCTCGGCCGGGCGCGGCACATGGCCGTACCGCCAGGTCCCGAGGGCGGCTTCCGGCCGCTGGACGCGCAGCCAGTCGCCGAGGGCGGGTCCGGTCGCGGGGGCGCCAAGCGGTGGCGGGGGCTGAGGCGGCTGGGGCGGCGGCCCCGCCGGTCGCGGTACGCCTGCGCCCCGGGTGCCGCGCGCGTCGTAGGTGCCCTCAGTGTCCATGTCGGTCCATCTCGCCTAGTGTCCCCATGCCCCGTCGCCCGGCCGGCTCGGGACATCGCCCTGCGCACCTCATCAATCTAGTGCCCGTGCCTGGGTAGTTCGGCGAGCTGTGACCGCCTGCCGGAGAGCCGCTCCCCCGTTCCGCCGCTCCGGCCCGTCCTGTCCGACACGGACAACGACACACCCCCAATACTCCCGAACGGCGCATGCCCACCCCCCTTCCCCACCCCTAGCCTGCGAGAAAGCACAGAAGTCACAGCAGCCGGCGAAACAGAAGCCGTAGTCACAGCAGCCGGCGAAACAGAAGCCGACGAAACAGAAGCCGGCGAAGACATGCACCGGAGACAGAAGTCTCCGCCCAGAGCACCTTCAGGTCCCAGCACACCCTCAGGAGCCCCTCATGACCGCTATTCCGCAGGAGCGCCGCGTCGTCACCGCCATTCCCGGACCGAAATCGGTCGAGCTGCAGGCCCGCCGTACGGCCGCCGTCGCCGGCGGCGTGGGGTCCGTGCTGCCCGTCTTCACCGCGCGTGCCGGGGGCGGCATCGTCGAGGACGTCGACGGCAACCGGCTGATCGACTTCGGCTCCGGTATCGCCGTGACGAGCGTCGGCGTGAGCGCCGAGGCCGTGGTGCGCCGGGCGACCGCGCAGCTCGCCGACTTCACCCACACCTGTTTCATGGTCACGCCGTACGAGGGTTACGTGGCGGTCGCCGAGGCGCTGGCCGAGCTGACGCCGGGGGACCACGCCAAGAAGTCCGCGCTCTTCAACTCGGGCGCCGAGGCCGTCGAGAACGCCGTCAAGATCGCGCGGTCGTACACCAAGCGCCAGGCGGTCGTCGTCTTCGACCACGGCTACCACGGCCGGACCAACCTCACGATGGCGCTGACCGCCAAGAACATGCCGTACAAGAACGGCTTCGGGCCGTTCGCGCCCGAGGTCTACCGGGTGCCGGTGGCGTACGGCTACCGCTGGCCGACGGGGGCCGAGAACGCCGGCGCCGAGGCGTCCGCGCAGGCGATCGAGCAGATCAGCACACAGATCGGCGCGGAGAACGTCGCCGCGATCATCATCGAGCCGGTGCTCGGCGAGGGCGGCTTCATCGAGCCGGCCAAGGGCTTCCTGCCCGCGATCGCGCGGTTCGCCCGGGAGAACGGGATCGTCTTCGTCGCGGACGAGATCCAGTCCGGCTTCTGCCGGACCGGCCAGTGGTTCGCCTGTGAGGACGAGGGGGTCGTCCCGGATCTCATCACCACCGCCAAGGGCATCGCGGGCGGTCTGCCGCTCGCCGCCGTCACCGGCCGCGCCGAGATCATGGACGCCCCGCACGGGGGCGGTCTCGGCGGTACGTACGGCGGCAACCCGGTGGCCTGTGCCGCCGCGCTCGGGGCGATCGAGACCATGCGGGAGCTGGACCTCAACGCGAAGGCCAGGCGTATCGAGGAGGTCATGAAGGGCCGCCTCACGGCGATGCAGGAGAAGTTCGACATCATCGGCGACGTCCGGGGCCGTGGCGCGATGATCGCGATCGAGCTGGTGAAGGACCGGGGCACCAAGGAGCCGCACCCGGCCGCGGCCGCCGCGCTGGCCAAGGCGTGCCACGCCGAGGGGCTGCTGGTGCTGACCTGTGGCACCTACGGCAATGTGCTCCGCTTCCTGCCGCCGCTGGTGATCGGCGAGGACCTTCTCAGCGAGGGCCTGGACATCATCGAGGCCGCGTTCGCGGGCGTCTGAGCGCGTCACCGCGGCGTGCGGGGACGCTTTCGGGCACCGGGGAAGGGTCGGGGTCTGTGAAGAACGTGTGGGGGGCCGATGGCGGGATGGAGATCCGTCTGTCGGCGCCCCCTGCCCTGACGTACGGTTTCTGCAGATGAGAGAAACACCCCGCCCGCAGGGGACTGCGGGCGGCCCCGGGGCGGGGCCTCCCCAGCGCCGCCCTGACCGTGCCTTCGCGCACACCACCGGAGCCCTGGGCTCCGGAACTCCTCACCGATCGGATGGCCGCCCGCCCCAAACCCCCCGGGGCGCGCGGCAGCCCGATCCGGCCGGCCGCTTCGGAACCACCCCCCCTGTTCCGAGGTGGTCGGCCACTTCCACGTTCTCCTGGTTCGCGCTGTGCGCGGTGCTGTTCTCCCTGGTCACCTGGCAGGTCGCCGCGGACGGGCCGCTGCGCTCCGCCGACGAGCGCGCCGGGCGGCACCTGGCGGGACACGGCCCGCGGCCCCTCACCGAACTCCTCGCCGACCTCGGCAGTACGTTCGTCGCGCTGCCGGTGCTGGCGGCGGCGGTCGCGTACGCCCTGTGGCGATCCCGACGACCCCTGCGGTCTCAGCGTTCCCGACGGCCCCTGAGTTCCCTGTGGTCTCTGCGATCCCTGTGGGACGAGGCGGCCGTACGCGTCGTCCTCGCCGCAGCGGCGCTGCCCGCGCTCATCGTGCCGCTGAAGGCGCTGATCGACCGCCCCGGGCCGGGGACCGGCGCGGGCGGCTACTACCCGTCGGGGCACACGGCGACCGCGATGGTGGCGTACTGCGGCGCGGCCCTGCTCATCGGCCGGTATCCGGGCCGGGTCCGGCGATGGGCGATGCCCGCCGCCGGGGTGCTCACCCTGGCGACGGGCATCGGTCTTGTCCTGCGCGGCTATCACTGGCCACTGGATGTGGTCGGCAGCTGGTGTCTGGGCGGAATGCTGCTGCTGATCAGCTCCAGCGGTAGGCGTCGAAGTTCCGGGAGAACTCGAACTGGTTGAAGCGGTCCCAGTTGATCGACCAGGACATCAGGCCGCGCAGGGCGGGCCAGACGCCATGGGTGGTGTACGAACCGCAGTTGGTCTTCTTGGTGAGACAGTCGAGCGTCTTGTTGACCTCGGCGGTCGAGACATGGCCGTTGCCCGCCTGGGTGGAGGCAGGCATACCGATGGCGACCTGTTCGGGGCGGAGCGGCGGGAAGATCCGCGACTGGTTGCCCGCGACCGGGAAGCCGGTGAGCAGCATGTCGGTCATGGCGATGTGGAAGTCCGCGCCGCCCATGGTGTGGTGCTGGTTGTCCAGGCCCATGATCGGGCCCGAGTTGTAGTCCTGGACGTGCAGCAAGGTGATGTCGTCCCGCAGGGCGTGGATGACGGGGAGATAGGAGCCCGCGCGCGGGTCCTGGCCGCCCCAGGGGCCGGAGCCGTAGAACTGGTAGCCGAGCTGGACGAAGAAGGTCTCGGGCGCCATGGTGAGGACGAACTTCGAGCCGTACTTGGCCTTAAGGGTCTTCACCGCCGAGATCAGATTGGTGATCACCGGGGTGGTCGGCGAACGGAAGTCGGTGTCGCCGTTGTTCAGCGACAGGGAGTGGCCCTCGAAGTCGATGTCGAGACCGTCGAGGCCGTACTCGTCGATGATCCTCGACACGGAGGTGACGAAGGCGTCCCTGGCTCCCGTGGACGAGAGCTGCACCTGGCCGTTCTGGCCGCCGATGGAGATCAGTACCTTCTTGCCCGCCGCCTGCTTGGCCTTGATGGCGGCCTTGAAGTCGGCGGCCGACTCGACGTTGGGGCACTCGGTCACCGGGCATTGGCTGAAGCGGATGTCGCCGGATGTCACCGAGGTCGGTTCGCCGAAGGCGAGGTTGATGACGTCCCAGGAGTCCGGGACGTCCGCCATCCGCGTATAGCCGGAGCCGTTGGCGAAGCTGGCGTGCAGATAGCCGACGAGGGCGTGCGGCGGCAGCAGGCCCGTATTGGGATCGCCGCTGGTCGTCGTCGCGCTGACGGCGGCGGACTTGGGGGACTCACCGGCGCTGTTCGTCGCGGTGACCTGGAAGCTGTACGAGGTCAGCGGCGTCAGCCCGGTCACGGTGGCCGATGTCCCGGTCACCGACTGGACCTTGGTGGCGCCCTGGTAGACGTTGTAGCCGGTCGCCCCGGGCGCGGCCGTCCAGTTCAGCGGTACGGAACCGGGGGTCGGGGAGCCCGCGGTGAGCCCGGTGGGGGCCGGGGGTATCTCGACCGGGGCGCCGCCAGGACCGACCAGGGAGAGGTCGTCGGCGTGGTAGGCGGCGGTGCCGTACCAGCCGTGGGTGTAGACGGTGACCGAGGTGGTGGAGGCGCCCGTACGGAAGGTGGTCGACAGCTTCTGCCAGCCGGTCGCGGACGGCGTCCAGGTGTAGCCGTCGGTGGTGCCGGTTCCGGCGGCGCCGAGGTAGACATAGCTGCCCTGGACCCAGCCGCTGAGGGTGTAGTCCGAGTTGGG
Organism: Streptomyces sp. NPDC055078; assembly: GCF_053607985.1. Classification (NCBI taxonomy): domain Bacteria; kingdom Bacillati; phylum Actinomycetota; class Actinomycetes; order Kitasatosporales; family Streptomycetaceae; genus Streptomyces; species Streptomyces sp. NPDC055078. Next base: position 7,526 of record NZ_JBSGUP010000072.1, on the reverse strand, counting down.
CTTGACGGTGATCGTCTGGCTGCACTTGGCGTTGTCGCCGCCCGAAGGGGTGGCCTTGAGCGCCGAGGTCCCGGTGCGGGCGGGGGTGCTGACGGCTGTTCCGCTACCCGCCGAGCAGCTCCAGCCGGCCAGGCCCGCCTCGAAGCCTCCGTTGGTGGCGAGTTCGGTATCGGCTGCTCCTGCGCTGGTCGCGGTGGCGACGAGCCCGCTGACGGCGAGGACGGCCGCCGTCAGGGCGGCCATGAGTCTGCTGCGGCCTCTGGTGCGGTGTGAGGTGCGATCCACAACTGCCTCCGTGCATGGGGGGATGGAAGTGGGAGCGCGGTCAATTTGGTCCAGACCAATGCGGTTGTCAAGGCATCCGGCAGACACTCGGGCAAACATCGCCGGACTCTCACTCCCCCTCGTCCCTGGCGAGGACCGCCGCGGCCTCGTGCATGGACAGCTCCAGCAGCGTCGGATCGTTGAGATGTCCGGAACCGTCCGGGGCGATCAGCCAGCGGACCCCGCCGCCCCCCGCCCGGCCGGGAAAGGGCACCACGATCCAGGTGCCCTGGCCCGCGCCCCGGATACCGGTGCCGAGCCAGCGGGCGGCCGTGCCCGGCGGTACGAAGAAGCCCATACGGGCATCGCCGAAGCCCGCGAGCACCGGTCCCGGCCGGTCCACCATCCGGTTGAGCACATCCAGCGTCGGATAGCCCAGCTCCCCAGGCAGGATCAGTACGTCCCAGCGCCGGCCGGCGGGCAGCAGGGCGACCCCATGAGGGTTGCGCTCCCACTCCCACCGGCACGCGTCCGGGTTCGGCGCCACCGACGCCAGCCACTCCACCGCTGCCTTCGCCCCCGAGCCAGTCATCTCCCGTCCTCCGTCCTTCGTTCCGTGTGCGCGGAAAAGTTCCTGCACACGGAGAGAGGGGAGTCGGCTCCGGCTATGACGCGGGTTCGGCTACTCCGTAGTAGTGAACTGCGTCACGCATGATCGGCAATCGCGCGCCCACCGGCGCGCACGGAGCGCGGGGCGCGGGGCGCGGGGCGCGGGGCGCGGGGCGCGGGCGCTGGGGCCGGTGCGCCTGGGCAGGGGGCGGGACCGGGGCGACGCCAGGGTCCGGGAGCGAGTGGACGCCGGGGGGCGGGACCGGGTGGACGTCGGGGTCCGGGAGCGGGTGGGCGGACTACCGGTCCCCGAAGACCGTGCGGTGCCAGTCCTTGCGTGCCACCCCGGTGTTGTCGAACATCACATGCTTGACCTGCGTGTACTCCTCGAAGGAGTACGACGACATGTCCTTGCCGAAGCCCGATGCCCGGTACCCCCCGTGCGGCATCTCGCTGATGATCGGGATGTGGTCGTTGATCCAGACACAGCCGGCCCTCAGCTCCCGGGTGGCGCGGCCCGCGCGGTAGACGTCCCGGGTCCAGGCGGAGGCGGCGAGGCCGTACGGGGTGTCATTGGCGAGCGCGATGCCCTCGTCGTCGGAGTCGAACGGCAGGATCACCAGCACCGGGCCGAAGATCTCCGACTGGACGACCTCGCTGTCCTGGGCCGCCCCGGTGATGAGGGTGGGCCGGTAGTACGCGCCGTCGTTCTTCGGCGCCTCTCCCCCGGTGACCACGGTGGCGTACAGCCGCGCCCGGTCGACGAAGCCCGCGACCCGGTCGCGCTGGGCGTGCGAGACGAGCGGGCCGAGGTCGGTGGCCGGGTCGAAGGGGTCACCGAGGCGGACGGAGGCCATCACATCCGCGATCCCGGTGGTCAGGTCCTCGTACAGCGGGCGCTGCACATACACCCGGGTGGCGGCCGTGCAGTCCTGGCCGGTGTTGATGAGCGATCCGGCGACCGCGCCCTGGATCGCGGCGGCCGGGTCGGCGTCGTCGAAGACCACGAAGGGGGCCTTGCCACCGAGTTCGAGGTGCAGCCGCTTCACGGTGGAGGTGGCGATCTCGGCGACGCGCTTGCCGACGGCCGTGGAACCGGTGAAGGAGGTCATGGCGACGTCCGGATGTCCCACCAGATGCTCGCCCGCCTCCCGGCCCGCGCCGGAGACGACATTGACCACACCGTCGGGGATGCCCGCCTCCTGCGCCGCCTGGGCGAACATCAGGGAGGTCAGCGGGGTGATCTCGGCCGGTTTGAGGACGATGGTGTTGCCCGCGGCGATCGCCGGAAGGATTTTCCACCCCGCCATCTGGAGCGGATAGTTCCAGGGCGCGATGGAGCCGACGACTCCGATCGGTTCCCGGCGTACGTACGAGGTGTGGTCACCGCTGTACTCACCCGCCGACTGCCCCTGGAGATGGCGGGCGGCACCCGCGAAGAACGCGGTGTCGTCGACGGTGCCGGGGACGTCGAACTCGGTGGTGAGTTTGATCGGCTTGCCGCACTGGAGGGATTCCGTACGGGCGAAAGCCTCCGCCTGCTCGCCGAGCACTCCGGCGAAGCGGTGCAGGGCCTCGGAGCGCTCGCCCGGGGTGGCGCCCGCCCAGCCGGGGAAGGCCGCCCGGGCGGCGGCGACGGCCGCGTCCACATCGGCGGAACCGGCCAGCTCATAGTTGAGGAGCAGCTTGCCGGTCGCCGGATCCACGATGTCCTGGGTCCGCCCCGAGGTGCCGGGCCTCAGCCGTCCACCGATGTACTGCGCGCCGTCCGCGAATCGGTCCAGTTCCTGCTGACGGTCACTCATGGTCTCCGTGCTCCCCGCTCGCATGCCATCGCTCGTCGTCTGAAACGCGTGCGCTCCCAACCGTGGCGCCATGCATCACCGGGGTGTTGCTCCGGCGGGAGTTGAGTGTCGATCCTGACAGAGCTATCGCACTCCAACAAGTGATTCCGTTGTTTCCTTTTGATTACGCGACGGATTCGGTCGACCATGGGGCGCAGCCGGGCGCGCTGGGGCGCGATCGGCGGGACGGGTTGTCAGTGGCGGGTGCGAGACTCGCGTACATGGGGATGGATGAGCTGATCCAGCAGGTCAGCAAGGGTGGACAGATAAAGTACTTGTACTTCTGGGGACATGCGCCCCGCGCGGACGGCCGGATCGGTGCGAGCTGTCTCAGCCAGTGGTGGCCGTCGCCCTTCGAGGTCGACGGTGTGCGCTATGCGACGGCCGAGCACTGGATGATGGCCGCCAAGGCCCGTCTCTTCGGTGACGCGGAGGCCGAGCGGCTGGCCCTGGACGCCGGCAGTCCGGCGGAGGCCAAGCGGGCGGGGCGGCTGGTGCGCGGCTTCGACGACACGATATGGAAGCGCGAGCGGTTCGCCGTCGTGCGCTCGGGCAGTGTGCACAAGTTCGGGCAGCACCCGGAGCTGGGCGAGTTCCTGTCGCGTACGGGAGACCGGGTGCTCGTGGAGGCCAGCCCCCGTGACCGGGTCTGGGGCATCGGCCTGACGGCCGACGACGAGCGGGCCCGGGACCCCACCCGCTGGCGCGGACTAAATCTGCTCGGCTTCGCGCTCATGGCGGCCCGGGACGAACTGCGCGGCGGGGAGGGGTAGTCCCCCTGCGGGCCGGGGGTCCGGAGGTCCGGCCGACCGCTGGACGGCCGGTCAGCGGGCCAGGCGGCCGGGGGCAGGCGGGGGCCGGACTGACGGCCGGCGGGTGCGCCGTCGCACCGGCCGGGCGCGGGACACACGCCGTACGGGGGGCAGGCGAAGCTACTGCGCCGGAACTCCCCCGCGGGTGAGGCCGGTCAGGGGGTCGGCCTCGCGGGAGTTGTCGATCAGCAGGGAGTTGGAGTAGTCGGAGTCCCAGTCATTGTTTTTGTCCTTCTCCTCGTTGATCGCGGTGACCACGCCCCAGACCAGCAGTGCGATGAAGACCGCGCCGAGGACGATGCCGACGACCCCGAGAATGATGCCCGAGAGCGCCATTCCGCCGTTGGTGGCCTCACCGCGCTTGACGCGCTTCCGGCCGAGGATGCCGAAGATCAGAGCGAGGATGCCGAGGATGATGCCGACGACCCCGTACAGACAGAACAGACAGACCGAGAGGATGCCGAGGACCATCGCGGTGATGCCCAGGCCGTTCTGCGGGGTGGCGGGCTGCTGCCAGCCGGTCTGGGGGTAGCCCGGGTAGCCGTAGCCGGGGTAGCCGCCGCCGTACGGGTCGCCGGGCGCGGCCGGCGGGACACCACCGGCGGCGGGGTAGCCATAGGGGCCGGCGGAGGGATGGGCGGGACCGCCGGGGGCTATCGGGGGCGGTGGCACCGAGCCCTGGTCGGCCGAGGGCATCGCGGCCATCGTCGGCTGATCGTGCACATGCGGCGACGGCTGGGCGGGAGCGGTCCCCTGCTGATCCCCCCACCCCCCGGGTATCCCGGAAGGCGCGCTGGGTATCCCGGACGGCGCGCTCCGGGCGGGGCCGCTCTCCGGCGGTGCCCAGGGATCGCGGTCACGCGGCTCGGGCTCGCCCGGCGGCTGGGCCTGGTGGTCTGACATGGTTCTCCCCCCGATCGTGGTCCGGTCATGCTAAGCCAGACGGCTCCGGCTCCGACCGGCCGCCTACGATGATCCCTGACCCGAACAGCCGAGCGCGCCCGGAGGACATCGATGACCGATCTGCACGCCTTCATCGAAGGTCTGCCCAAAGCGGAGCTGCATGTCCACCACGTCGGTTCGGCCTCGCCGCGTATCGTCGCCGAACTGGCCGCCCACCACCCGGACTCCAAGATCCCCACCGACCCCGAAGCCGTCGCGGACTACTTCTCCTTCACCGACTTCGCCCACTTCATCGATGTCTATCTCTCGGTGGTGGATCTGATCCGCACCCCCGAGGACGTCCGGCTGCTCACCTTCGAGATCGCCCGTGACATGGCCCGCCAGAACATCCGTTACGCCGAGCTGACCGTGACCCCGTTCAGCTCGACCCGGCGCGGTATCGACGAGAACGGCTTCATGGCGGCGCTTGAGGACGCCCGCAAGGCCGCCGAGGCCGAGTGGGGGATCGTGCTGCGCTGGTGCTTCGACATCCCCGGCGAGGCGGGGCTCGAATCCGCCGAGGAGACCACCCGGCTCGCGCTGGACCTGCGCCCCGACGGCCTCGTCTCCTTCGGCCTCGGCGGCCCGGAGATCGGTGTGCCGCGACCGCAGTTCAAGCCGTACTTCGACCGGGCGATCGCGGCCGGGCTGCACTCCGTACCGCACGCCGGGGAGACCACAGGGCCTGAGACCATCTGGGACGCGCTCACCGAACTGCGGGCCGAGCGCATCGGCCACGGCACCAGCGCGACCCGGGACCCCCGGCTGCTGGCCCATCTCGCCGAGCGGCGCATTCCGCTGGAGGTCTGCCCGACGTCCAACATCGCCACCCGCGCCGTCGCCGACCTCGCCGAGCACCCGATCAAGGAGATGGTCGAGGCCGGTGTGCTCGTGACGGTCAACAGCGACGACCCGCCGATGTTCGGCACCGACCTCAACAGCGAGTACGGGGTCGCCGCCCGGCTGCTCGGCCTCGACGAGCGCGGTCTGGCCCAACTGGCGAAGAACGCGGTGGAGGCGTCGTTCCTCGATCCGGCGGGCAAGGCGCGCATCGCCGCGGAGATCGACGCGTACACCTCGTCCTGGGGGACCGCCTGAACCCCACGCCCTCAGGGATGCCCCGCCGGGGCTCGGCCCGGACACCCGCTCCCCCGGTTCACGGGCGGGGGCGTCACGGGCCGGGACCCCGGGGCGCACAGGGCCCGGGGCGCACGGGCCCCCGGGGCGCACCCCGGGGCCGGGGGCCTGGGGCGCACCACGGGGCCGGGGCGACCGGCACGGGGAACAATGGGGTCATGCGCACCGTCACAGCCGTAGGGCACCGAGGCGACCCGTACCGTGTCCGCGAGAACACCCTCCCCTCGCTCCGCTCGGCGATCGCGCACGGCGCGGACGCCGTCGAGATCGACGTGCGGGTGACCGCCGACGGGGTACCGGTACTGCTGCACGACTCCACCCTGAAGCGGCTGTGGGGCCATGACCGCCCGCTCGCGAAGCTCACCCACGCACAGGTGACGGAGCTGACCCGGGGCGGGGTGCCGACCCTGCGGGAGGCACTGGGCGACCTGGGTGACCACCGGGTGATGGTCGATCTCCCCGGCGCCACCCGGGAGTCCGTACGGACGGTGGTCGGCACGGTCCGCGAGTGCGGCGCGGCGGAGCGCGCGTACTACTGCGCGGGCCCGGTCACCATGCTCGCCGTGCGGGCGGCGGACGCCTCGGCGGAGATCGCACTGACCTGGACGTCGCTCGCCCCGCCCCGCCCCGTGCTGATCGACGCGGTCCGCCCGCGCTCGCTCAACTACCGCTTCGGGCTGGTCGGGCCGGGGCTGGCGGACCGCGTCCACCGGGACGGCATGCTGGTCTCGGCGTGGACGCCCGACACCCGGCGGTCGATGCGGCGGCTGATCGCCGCCGGTGTCGACTCGATCACCACGAACCGTATCGGCGCCCTGCACGCCGTCCTCGACGGAAGCCCGCGTCGGGGCCCGGGGTCGGGCACAGGCCCGGGTCCGGGTCCGATCCCGGGCACAGGCCCGGACGGCGGCGCGGAAACAGTCCCGGACGGAGGCGGAGGCGCGGACGGAGGCCCGGACCGGCGTGCCGGCGGGGTGGCGTCCCCCGTCTCCGTCTCCGGCGACCTCCCCTGACCTCAGCTGCCCCGACCCTTCGGGCATGATGGGCGGTTGGCCCCGCATACCGGCCGAGGAGCGCAGATGAACGACAGGATTCGTACCGACATCGCCCATAACGCCAGGGTCTGGAACCACTGGCTGCGCGGCAAGGACAACTACCCGGTGGACCGGGCGGTCGGTGACCACATCACCGACCTCTACCCGAGCATCGGCGAGGTGGCACGCGCCGACCGGGCGTTCCTCGGCCGGGTGGTGACCCATCTCGCGGATTCCGGTGTACGGCAGTTCCTGGACATCGGTACGGGGCTGCCGACCGCCGACAACACCCATGAGGTCGCCCAGCGCATCGCGCCCGACTCCCGGATCGTCTATGTCGACAACGACCCGATCGTGCTGGCGCACGCCCGCGCCCTGCTCACCAGCTCCCCCGACGGGCTGACGGAGTATCTCGACGCGGACGCGCACGACCCGGAGGCGATCGTCCGGGCCGTCGAACCGACGCTGGATCTGAAGCAGCCGGTGGCCGTGATACTGCTCGGCATCCTGAACTTCGTGCAGGACACCGACCAGGCCCGCTCCATCGTCCGAACCCTGATGGCGGCGATGCCGTCCGGCAGCTATCTGGTGCTGACGCATCCCACACTGGAGCTGGGCGGCGAGGGAAACACGGAGGCCATGGCGTTCTGGAACGAGAACGCGACCCCGCCGATCAGGGCACGCACCGGCGCGGAGTTCACCTCGTTCCTGGACGGCCTGGAGATCCTGGAGCCGGGTGTCGTCTCCTGCTCGCGCTGGCGGTACGACCCGGCCGAGGGAGAACCGGCGCTGGTGGCGCAGTACGGCGCGGTGGGCCGTAAGCCATAACCGTGTTCACAGCCGTATCCGTCGCCGTATCCATGGCCGTATCCGTATCCGTAGCC
>NZ_JBSGUP010000071.1:0-20693 GCF_053607985.1 Streptomyces sp. NPDC055078 | reverse complement strand
ACACGGCGCGTTCGACCGGGTCCAGCTCGGTGGCCACCCCTGGACCACCCCATCCTCGCCGTACGGCCCGTGCATCACGGGAAACACGACATCGAGCCGCTCGATGACCACCCCCGGAGACGCGGACGAGACAAGTCGACCGCCGTGCCGGAGCTCGACCCGGACACCCTCGACGGACAGCCGGTCCCCGATCGCCGGCCCCTCCGCCCGCCCGGCCACAGCCTCCTCAACCACACGGGCCGGGGGCAGCCTCCAGTGCCCATCCCTGCCCACCCCGACCGCGACGGGACGGAACCGGCTGCCACGCAGCCCCCGCATCACAGCCAGCGCCGAAGCGGCCGACACCTCATGCTCCGCCGACGGCCCGCCATACACCACCCCGACACACGCCCGCCCCTCCAGCCCCATCGAAACATCTGCTAGCTGTGCCACACAATTCCTTCCATCGCGCAACTCACCGATCGAACACCGGAGAAGAGTTCGCGCATCAAGACGTGATTCCTACTCGAAAGTGACAAACGCCATCACCGCTGTGAGGTACGAAAGTTGGACCGGCGGTGCGAGTGAGACACGCATCGGCGGTCTTCCCCGGTCGCACCACGCGCCGGGGCAGACGGAGACGAGCACGAAGCGTCAGACGCCTCCGCCCTGTCCGGCGCGATCACTTCGAGCAGTTCCGTCTCCCGCAGGCTGCCCACGACGAACACCCCCGCACGCTCTTGATGCGTAGGCGTGCCCGGAGGTAAGCACCGGTCCGGCAGGGATCGCGCGGTGCAACTGCCAAGCGATCTCCGCGCGATGAGTCCCCGTTGGCTGCGTTACCGACAAACCCAACCGTGATCGGTCCATGGCTCTGGTCAACGACCGTAGCACTCGCCAAACGTAGTAGTTATCTGTTCGCCGGAGCCTAACTCCGACTACTGTGAAGTGGCAACGGATACCGGAGAATGGCAATGAATGATCATGTCTTTACCGCACAGAGGTCGGCGAAGCGACTATGCGGAAGCCACCCGTCTGGCCACCATCGAGGCCGTGCGGCTGCCCTTCTCGCGCAAGGGGTACTTCATGACCACGGTCGAGGACATGGCCAAGGAGGCGCGGGGCGTCCCGACGGCCGTGCTGAACTCAGCACTCGTCCAACAAGCCACCACCGCGCGCCGCACCAGTCCCCGACTGACGTGATCAGTCATCGCCACACACCACCGGCGACAGAGAGGTCGACGTCGCCATCCAGAGACGGGGGAACAATTGCTCAGCTCATCACCCACCGCGCCCACCCCACGCCCCGGCACGGCGGGTTCCGCGGACCGGATTCCCGTGGCGGTACACGCCCGGGACCCGATCTCCCGCGAGGGCGCGCTCAGCCAACTGCACCGGTACCCGCAGGTCGTACTCCGCAAGGCGTCCGAGTCCGGTCCCGGCGCGGTGGTCCTGCTCGTCGAGAACACACTCGACGAGGTCACACTGACCCGGCTGCGCCGGCTGGTGCGCGGCGAAGGAGCGCGGGCGGTGCTCGTCGTGGACACCCTGCGCGAGACGGAACTGCTCGAAGTGATCGAGTGCGGGGTCGGCGCCATCGTGTGGCGGCACGAGGCCACCGCCACCCGCCTGGTGCAGGCCGTGCTCGCGGCCGCCCGCGGCGAGGGCGACCTGCCCGCCGATCTGCTCGGCCGGCTCATCACCCAGGTGGGCTCGATGCACCGCGGCGCGGCCGGACGTCCCGGCGCTCCGTCCTCCGGGCTGACACCGCGCGAGGTGGACGTCCTGCGGCTGGTCGCCGAGGGGTTCGACACCCAAGAGATCGCCGGCAAGTTGCCCTTCTCCGAACGCACCGTCAAGAACGTCATCCACGGGCTGACCACCCGACTGCACCTGCGCAACCGGGCACACGCAGTGGCGTATGCCCTGCGGGAAGGCTATGTCTGACCGGACGGGCACCGAAGCCGGCCTCGCGGGCAGCAACTCTGCCCCGCCACCGTCCCCGGCGTTCCCGCGGACACGGCCGGGCCAGGAGGCAGGAATCCTGTCCGCCTGTGCCCGGCCGCTGTGTTACGGGACTGTAGAACGAGCGGCACTGGACCGTAGTGGGGGTGACGCTTGGTTTCTTGTCAGGGCAGGAGGTATCTCTCCGAGCAGATGGGTGAAAGCAGCCGCAGGATCGGCCGCGCGGCGGGGCACACAGATGGTCGCGGTAGGGGTCGACGAGGGTGGGCCGGTAGGCGGGGGCGATGCGCAGGGCCTGGGGCTCGATCCGGGTGTTTCACGAGTGGGGATGACGGTGGTCGTGGGACACGGGTTTCCGGGCTGGATGCCCGGTCACGGTTCGGACGGGACACCGATCGCATCAGCCCAGGTGTGAATCACCGCCTCGTAGCCGGTGAAGTGTCCGCGCCGGATGACGCCCGCGGGGTCGACGTGGCGTGACCCGGGACGTCCGAACTGGCGCAGCAGATCGATGACGAAGGGGCGTGCCACCGCCGTGAGCCGGGGCGACAAGCACTCTGCCAGGTTGACTGTGTGGCGAGCGGAGCCGATACCGCCGGCCCGGCGGTCTCCTGCCGGGCCGTACGCCTTGTCTGCGTGGTTCCACACCTCCATCGGCGCAGCCTGGTCGGGGTCGGCAGCGGGGATGAGGGTGACCTCGACGGCGGCTTCGCCCAGGACCGCGGCCTGACGGGCGAAGGCTGCCGTGAGGCGCAGCATCGCGATGGTGATCCACGCGACGGCACCCTCGCCGAGTGTCCAGACCTGTCTGCCGTCCCGCGGGCTGTCGCGGAGCGTTCCCACCTGAAGAGCGCCGAGCGCTGCTCCGTCCGCATGGAGCTCGCAGTAGTAGGTGCCGGCCGACCGGCCCGGAGGTCGCGGCGGCGCGAAGGTCAGCTTGTCCGCGCGGATGTCCGGTTGCTCGGACCCGATGGCAACGGGGGCGGGCCAGTCGGTGACCTGCCGCCTGACCCATCGTTGCATCGCGTCGCCGCTGTCCGCGTTGAATCCGGCCTGTGCCGGGCAGGCCGGCGCCGCACTCACCATGAGCCAGGGTGACTCGGCGCCGAGCTGCGAGGCGGCGTTCGTGACGAGTTGTTCAAGACGCTCACGCTGGCCGTTCGTCATGAGGGTGTTGTTTCCCTTGTCAGTTCCTTCAGAACAGCCTGCGCGCATCGGAGTCGGCAAGTAGTTCCGGGTCGGGCACCACGGATTTGCTGGCGACGTTGGCGAGCATCTGATGTGCCATGTGGAAGCCGAAGTCCTCGGCCGCTGCCTTCTTCCAGTGCCGTGACACGATGTTGTGGGTGGCCCACCGTGTATAGCGGGGTCGCTTCATGATGAACCGTGCGAGTTCCCAGGCGCGGTCGAGGAGTTGCTCACGGGGCAGCACATCGCTGAGGATTCCCCATTCGAGGGCCTTGTCGGCCGGGATCGACTTGGCCGCGTAGATGTAGTACGCGGCGCGCTTGGGGCCGATGAGTGCTTCGAGCGCCATGGCCTGGCCGTCTCCGGGAGGGGAGCCCAGCCAGAAGTGCGGGTCCAGGAAGTCGGCGTCGGGGGCCGCGAAGGTGACGTCGCTCATCATCGCGAACTCGGTGTGCACCCCCGGGCCGTTGACGGCTGCGATCGTCGGTATGTCGATGCTGTTGACGAAACTCTCGATGAGCTTCCAGCCGTCCATCATCCGCCGGTGGATGTGGTCGGGGGCCAGGTCGGAGGCGGGTCGGGGGTTGAGCCCCTTGGGATTGCCGGTCATCCACCTGTCACCGGTGCCGGTGATGATCAGCACTTCGTTCGCGGGATCGTTGCCGATCTCCTGCCACACACGCGGCCACACGTTGTGCGCCGCGTGGGTATGGGCATACGGGCCGTCGTTCGTGTGCAGGCGGACCTCGATGATGCCGTCCTCGCGCCTCATCCGGAAGAAGTCCGCGTACCTGGCGGAGTACTCCTCGAACGTGGGCGGCGCGAGGTAGCCCTCCCAGTGATCAGCCGGATCGAATGCCATGTGATTGCCTCCGTGCAGTGGACCGTCGCCGCTCGGTCTGCCGAGCGCGAGGACGGTGCTGAGGTGAACTCGCCGACCCCATTCCGACCTGATCCAACAAAGTACACTAGCCAGTGTGGTTTTAGGGCTACTGTACGCTGCGATCATGTCAAGGGCTATCGCGGCGGTGCAGACTCCCGGACGCCGGCGGCGGTCGGAGGACAAGAAAGCTGCGATCCTGGCAGCGGCGGAGGCACTGTTCCTGGCCGAGGGCTTCGAGCGGGCGAGCGTCGACGCCGTCGCGGCCCGAGCCCGGGTCTCGAAGCGAACGGTCTACGACCACTTCGGCGACAAGAGGACGGTCTTCCTGCGTGTGATCGAGCGGACGCACGACGCGGTGGTCGCCGCTGTTCGCGCCGCGATCGACGAGGAGCTGACGCCGGGCCGCGACCTGAGCGAGGCGTTGACGGCGTTCGGGCAGCGGGTGGTCACACAGACCGTTCCGTCCTCCGCCTATGTGACCTTTCGGCGGCTGACCGCGCAGAAGTGGTCCCTACCCCAGATGTCCGAATCCACCCGCGACCGTCCCGAACGGATGCTTGAGGAGCGCTTCGCCGCGCTGGCCGCGGACGGCGAGCTCCGAGCCGCGGATCCTGGACTGGCGGCGCGGCACTTCACCGCTCTCACGATCGGCCTCGCGCTGGACGCGCTCGATGCCCGGCGAGACGCCGAGGGGGTGGAGTCGGAGGTGCTCGCCATCATCGCTGACGGCGTCGACGCGTTCCTGCGCGCCTACCGGTGACCGTCCTCGTCGGAGACGAGGGGCACGGAGCGGACGGATCGCCCCTCCGTGTCCAGGACGCGGCCCAGCAGTTTGACGATGTTCAACACCACCGCGCGGTCCTGAATGTGCAGTGCCGGCAACTCCTGGCCCATGCGCCACTCCAGGTCGTGCACCGCGGCAGTCGATCGCAGCGACGCGTCGACGATCACGTTGAAGGGTCCCGCGACGAAGGTGGAGGCACGAACGCCCGGCAGTGAGCGGATGCGATTCTCCGCGGCTCTCAGGTCCTGGACATCCAGAGAGCCGAAGTACACCGCGGAGACGGACCGGCCCGAAAGCTGGCGGGAGATGTCGCATCGGAGGGTGACGAGTCCCGCCTGCTGCATACGCGACAGCCTGCGACGCACGGATACCGGTCCGATGCCCGCATGCTCGGCAAGCCGCTCGAACGACATCCGCCCGTCAGCGTGCAGCGCGCGAAGTATGCGGGCGTCCGGGTCCTTCAGCGGGTCAGCGGCGTGGGGCCGGAGCCCCGCCTCGGTGCGGAGGCGATGCCTCTGCTCCGGGTTCAGCGCCCCTTCGCGCCAGTGGCTGGCCTCCAGAGTCGACCGGGTGACCACATGGCTGCGGACCTTCGCGATTCCCGGGACACGCCGGGCGAGATTCAGGAGGTAGTGCGACAAGGCGTCGAGGGTGGGTGCCTGCGCCAGCACCAGCACGTCCCGGGCGCCGCTCGCCAGCTTGACCGTGGCGGCCTGCGCGTCCTGCGCGAGAGCGTGTGCGACTTCGGTCAACCGCCCCGGCGCACAGTCGACCTCCACCAACGCACACGCAGGGGTCGCGCTACCCGAAGGGTGGGCGGTGACCCACGCGGCGCCCTCGGACTCCATGCGCGCCCAGCGTCGGCTCACGGTCGCCGGGTCGGTGCCGAGTACCTTCCCGAGGCTCCGCCAGCTCGCACGCGGAGCCGATCGCACGGCGTCGACGATGGCGACGTCGAGTTCGTCAAAGGATGGAGTGGACATCTGGCATCGACACTTTCATGCAGGAATCGAGCCCTGGACAGAGATTCCATGCGATTCAGACGCTGAACTACAGGATCATCCTACCGTTTCAACGGTCACAGAGGGCGACCGAAGGGCGGGTGGGGCAGGTGGGACCGAACGACGGCGCCGCGTTGCGGATAGGCAATGTGCGGCTCATCGACGGGGTCGGCAGCGAGGCCGTGGACGATGCCGTGCTGGAGGCCGGCGCCGACGGCCGGATCACCTATGCGGGCCCGGCTGCGCGGGCCCCCCAGGGGCGCGCGGACGTCAGGACGATCGACGGCCGAGGCGGAACGCTCCTTCCCGGACTGTTCGACTGCCACACCCACCTCGGTGTCGCATCCGACCGATCGATCGTGGACGCCGCTCTTCTGACAGATCCGGTCGTGGGTGTTCTCCAGACGGCCGAACGTCTGCGTCAGACGCTGGAGGCCGGGATCACGTCGGCTCGGGACCTGGGCGGGCTTCCCGCCGGATTCCGCGACGCCGTCGCATCGGGACTCATCACGGGTCCCCGCCTGCAGACGTCGGTCAGCGTGATCAGCCACACCGGCGGACACGCCGACGACACCATGCCCGGCGGGAAGAGACTCGGCCTCGACTACTGCGAGATCGCCGACGACGTGGTGGCCGTACGGAAAGCCGCGCGGCGGATGCTGCGCGCCGGCGCCGACGTCATCAAGATCTGCACGAGCGGCGGGATCAGCAGCGCGCATGATGACCCGGACGATCAGGATCTGCTCGACGAGGAGATCACGGCGGTCGTGGACGAGGGGCGTCGCCACCGCGGACGCCCGGTCGCCGCACACGCGCAGGGGCGGGCCGGCATACTCGCCGCGATCCGCTGCGGTGTCCGCTCGGTCGAGCACGGCTTCGGCATCGACGACGAAGGATGCGATCTCATCGGCGAGAAGGGGGCCTTCCTCGTCCCGACCCTGTCGGCCGTCTTCCAGCCAATGGACCCGCGACGGACCGCGCCCTGGCGCTACCAGAAGAAGCTTCGCTGGAACGAGCGGGCCAAGGCCAACATCGCCGAAGCCATCGCCCGGAAGGTGAACATCGCGGTGGGCTCGGATGCCGGCATCACCCCGCACGGGCAGAACCCCTTCGAGCTGTCGTGCCTGGTGGAACTGGGAATGTCGCCGATCGACGCCATCCGCGCGGCGACGTCCAGCAGCGCGCGGCTTCTCGGAGTGGACGACACCCTCGGGACACTGCGACCCGGGTACGCCGCAGACCTCATTCTCTGCGCAGGTGATCCATCGCGGGACATCGGCGTGCTGTCGGCACCCGAGAACCTTGTCCTCGTCGCCCAGCAGGGCTTGATCCGCAAGCTCACACTTCCCGGATCCGGCTCGTCACAGACCGTACGTTCCGCAGAAGGACAGAGGAGCCTCCATGCCGCGCCACGCCCCTGATTCCCGTACTCAGCTCCCTCCGCGCCCTCCCTGGCACAGCCGCCCGGAGTGTTCCACAGCGACAAGGAGACGCTCATGCGGGACATGAACTCCGCCATCACCGCGGAAGAACCGGCGACTGATCTGCCCACCGGGTGGACTCGCCGGGTCGTCGGCTACGTCGCCATCCTCATCCTGGTGAACGTCATGGTCGACACCGTGATCGCCTCGCCGACCTTCGTCCTTCCGCAACTGAGCGACGCCTTCCACAGCGATCAGTTCGCCTGGATCGATTCCACCGCGATGCTGGCGGGAGCCATGTGGGCACCACTGCTCGGCAAGAGTGCCGACATCCACGGCAAACGCAAGGTCCTCGTGATCACGCTCCTCGTCGCCGGCCTCGGCGGAGTCGTGTGCCTGCTCGCGTCCAACCTGGGCGTCTTCGTCATCGGACGCGCCTTGCAGGGCACCGCGGTCGCGGCCCTCTTCCTCAGCGTCGCGATCATCCGCGACATCTGCGCGCCCACGTTCTCCATGGTCGTGACCGGCGTCGTCACCTCGGGTTCCGCTGTTTTCGGAATCGCCTCCCCCTTCATCCTGGAGATCGCGACCGACGTCTTCGGCTGGCGGTTCGTGTTCGTGGTCTCCGCGGTGTTCGCGGGCGTGGCCGCGTTCTTCGTGCGCCTGGTGATCCCGAACTCACGGATCCGGACGCCGGGCAAGGTCGACGTCGCAGGAGCGCTCACTCTCGGCAGTGGTCTCGCGGGCGTTCTCCTGTACGTCAGCCTCGGGCAGGAGTTCGGCTGGCTCGGGATCGCATCACTCGCCATCCTCATCTGCGGTGTGATCGCGCTGCTGGTCTGGTACTTCGTCCTGACCCGCATCCCGGAGCCCGTGATCGACGTCCGGGGTATCTCACTGGTCCTCGGGCTCGGCCTCCTGGTGGTCGTCATGGGGACGGGCGCCTATCGGAGCATGCTTCAGTTGTTCAGCCTGCTCATCGACGTCTCTGCCGATGAGGGCCTCGGTTACGGGATCGCCGGACCGGGGGCGCTCGGCCTGATGTTCGGCATCCCCTCCATCGGGATCATGCTCGGCGGCATCCTGGCGGGCGCGGTCGCGACCCGCGTGGGACCCGCCTGGCCTCTTGGCGCGGGCATCGTGCTCGGAACCGCCGCATCGTTGGTGATGCTCCTGAGCGGCACCGGTAGCCTTCCGATCGCAGTGGTCTGTTCGTTCCTGCTGAGCCTCACCGCGGGCTCGCTGGTCACCTCCGGGTTCAACCTCGCATCGATCCTCGCACCGCCCGAGAGACAGGGCACCGTCGCCAGCATGGTCATGGTCATGGTCGCCATCGGTTCGGTGACGATGAGCTTCGTCGGATCGGCGATCCTCGGAGCCACGAGCACCGTCGTCCACGGAGACACGGTCAACTCGTCAACCGGCGTGCACACATACATCGCTGTCGCGGCCTGCGTGTTCGTCCTCGCAGCCATCCCGACGGCCCTCCTGGTGCGCAGGATGCGCAACCGCGTCGTATCGAACGTCCCCACCGTCACGTCACACACAACAGGAGGAGGAGCATGAAAGACCTCGCACCGGCAACCCCCTCACAGGCGCGGCACCCGTACAGTCCCGTGCGCGCGACGGAGAGCGGACTCGTCTACATCTCGGGGCAGTTGGGAATCGACGACGGGAAGGTCGTGGAGGGGGGCGTCGTCCACCAGGCACGCCAGGCCCTGGTGAACCTGGAGAACAAGCTCGCGTCGGTGGGACTGGAACTGCGTCACCTCGTGAAGGTGACGGTCTATCTGGTCTCGATGGACGACCGCAACACCGTGGACGCCGTCTACGAGCAAGCCCTTCCCGAGCCGCTGCCCGCACGCACGTGCGTCGCCGTGGCGGAACTGCCCTACCGGGCACGGGTCGAGTTCGACGCCATCGCCGTGCGAGATGAAGCCTGATCCCGCGGTGACGATCGGCGACGTCGTCGCGGCGCGCGCACGGATCGGCGGGGAGGTGGTGCGGACACCGCTCCTGCCCGCCTCCTGGGCGCCGGGGGATCTCTGGCTGAAGGCCGAGAACCTCCAGCCGATCGGAGCCTTCAAACTACGCGGAGCCGTGAACGCGATCGGGCGGCTCGACCCAGAGGCGCGGGCACGTGGCGTGGTCACGCATTCAAGCGGCAATCACGGCCAGGCGGTCGCGTGGGCCGCACGCGCGGCAGGCATACCCGCCGTCATCGTCATGCCCGCTACAGCCATGACCGTCAAGGTGGAAGCCGCCAGAGCCATGGGCGCCGAGATCGTCATGACACCCGTCGCCCGACGAGAAGCCGTGGCCGACACCATCAAGGCGGAGCGGGGCATGACGTTGATCCCGCCCTTCGACCACATCGACGTGATCTCCGGTCAGGGGACCCTCGCCATCGAGATACTGGACGAACTCGACAACATCGACACGGTGCTCGTGCCCATCGGCGGCGGCGGGCTGATCTCGGGCGTGGGAGTCGCGGTGACGTCACTGTCCCCGCGAACCCGCGTGGTCGGTGTGGAGCCCGCACTGGCCGCGGACGCGCGGGACTCACTCGCGAGCGGGCACCGGGTCGAGTGGGACGCAGAGTCGACCCAACGCACGATCGCCGACGGCACGCGAACGCCCGTCGTGGGCAAGATCACGTTCCCTCTCATCCAGGCAACGGTCGATGACATCGTCACGGTGAGCGAGGAGGAAATCCTCTCCGCGGTGGCAGCCCTGGCTCGCCGTGCCCATCTCGTCGCCGAACCCAGCGGCGCCCTCAGCGTCGCCGCCCATCTCGCCGATCCGGGGAGATACGGGCGGGCGGTCGCCGTCCTGTCGGGCGGCAACATCGACCCGGCCGTCCTCGCTCGCGCCCTCACCCTTCCTTCCTGAACGGAGCCACACACATGACATACGCGGAAGCCGTCGCCGACGGCATCTGGGCGGCCGGCGCCGCACGGGTCGGATACATCCCCTCCGTGACCGTGGCGCCCGTCATCAACTCGCTGGTCGCCTCCGACGGCGGGGCGGACGGCGTCTCGCCGCGCGTCTCGCCGCTCTCCCGGGAAGAAGAGGCGATCGGCGTGATAGGAGCCGTCGCCTTCACCGGCCGGCTCGGCGCCGTCGTCATGCAGGACAACGGGTTCGGCAACGCCCTGACGGCGCTCACGACGTTCACCCTGTCCTACCACCTGCCACTGCTGGTCTTCGCCAACACCCGCGGCGGCCTCGGCGAGTACAACTCGATGATCCACTCCATCAGTGGGCCCGTACCCGTCCTGCTGCGCGCCGCCGGACTCGCCGTCGTCGAGCTGGACCGCCGCAGCAGCGCCGGGGACTGGCGCGACACCGTGGCGGAGGCCGGGGCGCACACGGCGATGACGTACCGGCCCGTGGTGGTCCTCGGGTCGTTCTGGAACACCGACGGAAGGGTCGCCTGATGAAGCGGATCGAAGCACTCCAAGCCCTCGCCGACCTGACGAGCGGGCATCCCGTCGTGGTCACCTGCGCGGCGACGAGCCGCGAGCTGGCGTCCGTGAAGGACAGCGACAATCATCTCTACCTCCTCGACGCGATGGGCCTCGCAGGATCGGTGGCGACCGGACTGGCGCTCAGCACGGATCGCCGCGCACCGAAGGTCGTCGGCATCGAGGGGGACGGCTCCCTGTTCATGAACCCCAACGTCCTCCCCACGGGCGGATACCTCGCACCCGGCAACCTGCTCCTCGTCCTCCTCGACAACGGGGTGTACGGGTCGACCGGTGCGCTGCCGACCTACTCGTCACGGATCGACCTCGAACGGCTGGCGGCCGCCGCGGGGTGGACGACACGCTCCGCCGACACCGTCGACGGTCTGAGATCCGCCTTCGTGGAACTGCTCACCGTGAGGGAACCGGCGTTCCTGTACGCCCGTATCGAGGCCGGGAACGCGCGGGACATCGAGAAACTGCTGATCGACCCGGTCGCGCTCACCGGTCGGTTCACCCGCTGGCTCCGTGAGGTGCACGCCGTCGCGGAGGCCGCGGCGTGACGCGCGCGCACACCGGCATCGTCACGGTCGACCCCACGTCGGGCGACGAGCTGCGCCGCTACCCGTACACGACTTCGCAGGGCATCGACCGGGTACTCACCCTCGCCGCGGGCTCACCGTGGCCGCGGTCACGTGTGGAGGAGCGCGTCGCGGCGATCGGACGGCTCGGCGACGTCCTGATGGAACGGCGGGAGCCGCTCGCGGCACTCATCACGCTGGAGATGGGGAAGCCGATCGGGCAGGCGCGAGCCGAGATCGACAAGTGCGTCACCACGTGCCGTTACTACGCGGGGGAACTGCCCGAGATCCTGCGGCCGGAGACCTTCGACATCGACGGCGACACTGCGATCGTCCGAGTCGTGCCGCTCGGGGTGGTGTTCGCGATCCTCCCTTGGAACTATCCGTGGTGGCAGGTGATCCGGGCGCTGCTTCCGGCGATCGCGGCCGGCAACACCATCGTCCTCAAGCACGCGGAGTCCGTCACCGGAAGTGCCATGGTGATCGAGGATGTGTTCCGGGACACGTTCGGTGCGAGCGTCCTGCAGACCGTCGTCGTCGACCCCCCGACGACGGCGGGCATCATCGACGACAGCCGGGTCGCCGCCGTCACCTTCACGGGCAGCGATCGCGTGGGCGCCCTCGTCGCCGCGCGCGCGGGGGCGGCGCTCAAGAAGTGCCTCCTGGAACTCGGCGGATCGGATCCGTTCATCGTCCTTGCCGACGCCGACATCCCCGCCGCGGCCGCCGCCGCGGTGCAATCCCGATTCCTCAACAACGGACAGAGCTGTATCGCGGCCAAGCGGATTCTCGTCCACCGCGATGCGCACGACGCGTTCGTGGACGCACTGGTACCGCATGTCCAGGCGCTGACCGTCGGCGACCCGGCGGACGAGACGACCGACATAGGGCCCCTCGCCCGCCACGACCTGCGCGACACCCTGCGCGAACAACGCGCCCACGCCCTGGCGGCCGGAGGACGGGTGATCGCCCAGGCCGATGCGCCCGAGTCCGCCCGCGGGGCCTGGTTCTCACCCTCGATCATCGAGGTGGACGGGCACGACTCGGTTCTCCTCTCCCACGAGACGTTCGGCCCGCTCGGCGCGCTCACAACCGGTGCGGACGACGACGCACTCATCGCCCTCGCGAACTCCTCACGCTATGGACTGGGCAGCAGCCTGTGGAGCACGGACCGCGACCACGCCGCAGCCCTGAGCGCCAGGATCCACGCCGGAGCCGTCTTCGTGAACACGATCTCCTCGACCGATCCGCGCCTCCCCGCCGGCGGCATCAAAGCCAGCGGCTACGGACGCGAACTCGGAAAATGGGGGGTCCACGAACTGGCCAACCTCCAGACCCTCCGCATCCGCTGTAACCTTCACGCAGGGCATGCGCCACGGCGTGTGCCGCCCTCGACACACCGAACTCACCCTCCCGTACCGCAACGGCCGCGTCGAAGGCGGCCAAGCGGATGATGACCTCGATCAGCTGGGAGTGCCTCATCTCGTCGTAGGTCCCGTGGTTCATTTCGCTTAGTCTCCCTGTTTCGGTCGGTTGTGTTGGGCCCGACTGGTCGCAATGGCCGGGGCTGTCGGCTGTTTCCCGTCCGGAGGGCGTGGTTCGGGCCCGGTGCGTGGTCGGGTGTTCCAGGTCCTCATGCAGTGGGCGGTCGGGGACGCATCCGCTGGTCAGGTGGGTGGTCTCGGCAGGGCCGCGAGGCAGGCGAATGCGTTCGCCGGTTCGTGTCGCCATGGCCGGGTGGCGGCGATCCGCGGGTGGAGGCGGCGGCCTCCGCGGGTGAGTCGGGCGGCTGTGTGCAGGAGCCGGTAGCGGAGCTTCTTGGGCTCGGCATCGGCGAGTTCGCCGTGCAGGAGCGGATCCCCTGCCGTGGGGAGTGTCGGTGGGGAAGACCTGGTGGCGCATGCCTTCATCGAGGTCGAACACAAAGCCGGGCACCGGGGGTGCGGTCGCTCGCGGCGGGCGGTGATCCGGGTGCGGTCGGGATATCCGGTCGGGTCGGCCATGCCGGTCGGCTCGGCGACCCCGGCCATGCCGCGTATGGAGCCGTCCTGTTCCAGCGCCGGATGCCAGACCTGCCGGGGCAGGGCCCGGATCGCTCGGCGGACCGGTTCGGTGACGGGGTGTCCGACGGAGACACCCGTCCGGATGCCCTGCCGGCGCAGGTTGCGCAGGTGGGTCAGGAACGCTCTGGCGCCACCTGCGTGTCGGTGCGGATGAGGATGTCGTTGCCGTGGCGGTGGGCATCGGGGATTGGTGCGAGCGCGGTGTCCAGGACGGTGATGCGGTCGCTCGCCGTGTTCGCGCCGGCGTTGCCCGGCCGCAGCAGGCCGGCCAGAGCCTCGCCGGTGCTGTAGCTCGAAGAGTTCCTTGGGTGGGGACCCGATGACACGGGTGGTGCTGCGGGTGCACTGGGTGCGTGCCGTGCAGGGTTCGCACTGATGCTTGGAGAACTTCACCACGATCACGGGGGCGGCGGTCTCGGAGGAGGTCGGGTAGGGGCCGTGCCGGCTTCGGCTGATCTCCCCGCGGGGGCATGTGACGCTGCGGTTCTCGAAGTCGATGTCGAATGCGTTGCGGCTGAACCCGGCGTCCTGCTGATACTGGCGGATGCCGCCGGAACGGAGCGGGCCGACCAGGTCGATCCCGTGATCACGGGCGGCCCGGTCCACCAGGACGACGGAGACGTATCCGCTGTCGACCAGGCGCCAAGCGGTCGCGGAAGTCGCCAAGAACACTGTGGTGGGAACCCGGTTCGTCCAGTTCCAGGGCCAACGCGTACTTGAAGTCGATCCCGCAGCACACGGCCTCGGCGGCCTGCCGGTCGGACAGGCCGAGCAAGAACTGCAACAGCAGACAGTGGCCAGCCGGGCAGGTGACAGGCGCGGACGCCCGTCACGCGGATACCACTCGGCGAAGTCCTCGTCGCACCACAGCCCATCCAGCCTGTCCCCCACCCACATCGCAGTCGTACCGCCCGGGTTACCCGCCCGCGCGATCTGCACGGCCAGAGAAGGGACTTGCTCACCGGAACGAGGACGGAGCGACAACGGACACCTCGACACCGCATCGGTCTTCGGAACAGCTCCGAGCATGCCCGTTCGTCAAGCTGCCGCACCGGGAAACTCCAAGATCCCCGACAGAGTCAAGTTCAGTGCCTGTTTCCGAACCCTTCGGCGCAATATGGCTGGGAGAAGGTCCCGCGGTTGTCGGTGATCCGTCCGGTAGGTATTGCTTCGATGTGTCAGGGTGGCTGATCATCGGTGTATGAGACCGATCATTGATCCGTTGGACGTTGGCGACGCTGCCCTTGTTGTTCGTACCGACTACTCGGACGACGCTGCGTGGCGTGCTGTCGTAGCGCTGCTCGATTCGCAGCAAGATGCTGACGTTTGGGACAGCTACGTAGTTGACGAGCCGTCCTGGGCCGGCGCGAGCGTGGAGGATGTCCTCGCCGCGGCGCCGACGTCCGAAGATGTCGTGTTCATCGCGGACTCGATGACCATGCGGAGCCCCTGCCCCTTCCTGGCCGTGTCCACCGTGACCCGTGAGGACTGTGAGGATGACGAGGAATACGAGTATGAGCTGGAGTACGGACGGGAGTTTCGCGTGTTGCCCGACGGACTCATCGACGTAAGCGTCAATCTGGCCATCGCGAACATGGATTTCCATGAGTTTGCCGCGACGGCGCAGAACGACCCTGACGGCTGGTACCGAAGGCTGGATGCGGCGCGGCAGGCGGACTGACCTGCGGCTGCGCAGTGGGACGGATGGACACCCTGCGATGGACGCGTTCTGCGCCGGGGCGAGACCTCCGCGACATGCCGACCGTTCGGCGCACGAACAGCCTTGACGAGTAAAGAGGCGACCTGGGGG
Organism: Streptomyces sp. NPDC055078; assembly: GCF_053607985.1. Classification (NCBI taxonomy): domain Bacteria; kingdom Bacillati; phylum Actinomycetota; class Actinomycetes; order Kitasatosporales; family Streptomycetaceae; genus Streptomyces; species Streptomyces sp. NPDC055078. The sequence goes on along the minus strand of NZ_JBSGUP010000071.1, from coordinate 5,551 downwards.
CCGACTCGAGGGCCGGGGAACTCTTGGCGGAGGTGCCGACCGGCACCTCAGGAGTAGGCAGTCGCATGGCGATCCCCGCGATACCGGCTGTCCGCTTCTGCGGGAGGTTCAGCGGGGGGCTCGCCTGGTCAGCATGAGGATGATGGCTGCCCAGGTGATCAGTGTCTCGGAGTGCTGGAGGAGCCGTGTCGGGTAGCAGGGACACATTGCTGCGTCCCCGCCCCCCGAACGCCCGGAACTCTGGGCGGCGAGGGGTGCGTGATGGGGCAGGGGCTTTACCGAGCACTGCCAACGGTCCTTTTCGAACCAGTCTCCCTGGACGCCGTGGGGACATGGTGGTGCGAGACCGCCCCGAGGTCGGAGAGGCTGCGGGGCAGGGAGGGCGTGACCTATTTCGTGCCCACGGTGGTGCGGGCCGGAGCCGGGCGGAGTGCCACACCAGCGGAAATGAAGTCCTTGACGCACGCCACTCCCCCGCACGGGTCCACGGCCTGGGCGGACCTCACAGCCGGAACGCGTGCGAGAGGGCGCAGTGCCGTGCAGGTACCCGGATCGATCGTCTTGGTGGAGAAGACCACCGGAAAGTGATCAGAGTTCTCTGTCACAGCGGTCTTGCCGCGGTACTCGATCCGGGCCGCCTTGTAGTCGGTGGGCGCTCCCTTCGCGACCATGTAGTCGAGTACCGCGCTGGATCCGGCCTTGTGGTACGTAGGTTCAGTCTGGTGAATGATTCCCCCGCCTGGTCTCCGGAACTGTAAAATCGTACGGCTCTGTTCCGTAATCGGCGGTGACGACGCCGTGCCGACGGGGAAGATGCACGGGTATCACGTTCGGACAGTGGCAGATTTGCCGGTGGACTGCTGCGCTGCCAGCGGCAGACCCTCCGCGAGCAAGTCCCCGCGCATCGGGCAGGGCAGAGGAACATTCCGGGTCCGGGCGATGACCCGGATCACCTCGCCGTTGTCCGTTACATCATCGATGACCAGCGCCGAAAGCCCTCAAAACACCGTCGCCGCAGGAAAGTTGACGTCGCGCATACAATCTCAACCGCCCGTGTCCTGCCGTCACCACCGACTACGGCACTCGCCCTGAACCCGGCGCACCCTTGAGGGCCCAGGGGCTGACGTCCGGGTCGTCAAGATTGATCGGATCGGCAGGGTGTCTGCCGGGACCGCGTCGTCGGTGCGGTGCAGCAGTGTTCTGAAGCGCTTCTCCGCAGCCATGGTGTGGCAGTGACTGATCACGTCGGCTGGGGACTGGTGCGGAGCGCGGTGGTGGCTTGCTGGACGAGCCATCGTTCGGCCTGGTCGCAGGACCATCCGTTGTCATCCACCAGGGTGGAGTATCCGGTGTAGCCGAAGTAGAACCACATGATGTCTGTCGCTTGTTGCGCCGTCATGTCCGGGTGCATGCCTCCGATTTTGCGCAGGTGTGCTGCGACATCGGCGATGGCGTCGCGATAGCGCTCGGTTCCGGTGGCGAGTCCTTCGCTGACGGCCTCGTTGTGGGGTGCTGTCGTGAGCACCACGCGCATGATGTCGCCGTAGCTCTCGCGCATGGACCTCACCACGGTGGCGGTCTGCCGCAGCAGCTCGTCCGGGTCGGTGAACGCGTCGAGCTTGTCCATCGATTCGGCGACGATGGGGGCCTGGCTCCAGATGTCCACCAAGGTGAGGATCAGTCCCTGTTTGCCTCCACTGACGGCATACACCGTCGTCGGGGCGACCCGCGCCTCCTTGGCGATGTCCTCGACCGTGGTCATGAAGTAACCCTTGCGCGAGAAGAGCATCCGCGCGGCATCGACGATGGCCAGCCGGGTCGCTTCCGCATAGTCGCTTCGCCGGCTTCCGGGAGGTACAGGCATGATCGTTCCTTTTGCGCCGTCGGGTATCTGTTGCCACTCCACAGTAGCCGGAGTCAGGCTCCGGTGATCATATAGTTTCTCCTTTCAGCGGGTGCTACGGTCGCTGACCAGAGCCATGAACCGATCACGGGAGGGTATTTCGTGACGCAGCCAACGGGGAGTCAGTACGCGGAGGTCGTCGCGCAGTTGCGCCGTGCGGTCACCACAGGACAGGTGGTGACCTCCGGACCCGTCTACGACGCGAGTTGTGCGCTGTGGAACGGAGCTGTCATGCATCGGCCGGCCGTGGTCCTGAGGTGCACAGAGCCGGGCGATGTTCAAGCGGGCGTCCGAGTCGCCCGTGACCTCGGCATTCCATTGTCCGTACGGGCGGGTGGGCACGGCTGGACGGGGTCCGCGCTGGCCGACGGCGGGTTGACCATCGATATGAGTTCGCTGCGGCGGGTGACGGTCGACGCCGGGGCGGCAGTTGCGGATCTCGAAGGAGGAGCCACCGCCGGCGATCTGGTCCGCGCGGCACATTCCCACGGTCTGGTCGCAGTGACCGGAACCGTCGACAGCGTGGGAATGGTGGGCCTGAGCCTGGGCGGTGGCTACGGCCCGCTCACCGGTCGCTTCGGCCTCGCGGTCGACAATGTGCTCTCCGTCGACGTCGTCCTCGCCGACGGCTCGCTGATCACCACGGACGCCGAGCACGAGCCGGAGCTGTTCTGGGCGCTGCGCGGTGGTGGTGGCAACTTCGGCGTGGTGACCTCGATGCGGGTGAAGCTGCACACCGTGCCCACGATCCTCAGCGGCGTGATCATGTTCCCCTGGGCCCAGGCCGCCTCGGTCCTGACAGCCCTGGAGGAACCTGTTCTGCGCGGACCTGACGAGTTGACCGTGCAGTGCGGCGCCCTCACAGGTCCCACCGGGGAAACCGTGGTGTTCGTCGCTCCCACCTGGTGCGGCGAGGCGGCGGAAGGCGAGCGCGCCATGGAGGCGCTGACCAAACTCGGGGACCCACTCCTCGCCCGGATCGCCCCCACCACGGTCGCGGACATGCTCCAGCAGAACGGCACCATGTTCCCGGCCGGACGGCACGTCGAAATCCGCCCCAGGACAGTGCCCGGCTTCACGCCCGGGACAATCGACGCGCTCATCGCCGGCGGGGAGTCGATGACGTCGCCTCTGTCGGCCATCTCCCTGCACAGCCTGCACGGTGCGGCCACCCGGGTCCCCGTCGAGAACACCGCCTACGGCATCCGCACCCCGCACCTCCTCATCGAGAACATCGCCCAGTGGGAACCGGGCGACAGCCGCGAAACGCAGCACCGCGCCTGGGCCCGCCACCTCTCGGACTCCCTCGCCGGCGACGCCCTGCCAGGCGGATACGCCAACCTGCTGGGCCCGGACGAGACCGACCAGATCTCCCACGCCTACGGACCCAACCGCGACCGCCTGCTCACCGCGAAACACAGGTTCGACCCCGACAATGTCTTCTCCGCCACACCCCTCCCCCCGGAACACCCCGAGCCCTGACACCGCAGCCATGACACCGAAGCCGTGGCGACGGACCGGCCGAGCCCGCGCGGCACTCGTGGAGCAGGCAGCCCGTGGGGACGGACGCATAGTCCGGGCGTGGCCCGCAGGGCTGCGCCGCGGATCCAGCGGCCGTGGCGGCCCGGCCCGGTGCCAAGTGCCCGCAGTGCGAGCAGGTCCACCGCGGCCTCGCCCGGTGCCGCGAGCCGGACCGGCCACCCGCGCCCGTACGAGCGCCGCTGAATCCGCTGGCGTGCCGAAGGACTCTCCGACGCCGAAGGGAAGCGGCGCCGCCATCGGCCACTTGCCTGTTGACCCGGTTGTCGGGGCCTGGGACGAGGGGTCGGGCGAAGAGGGTCCAGGCGAAACAGCGCTACAGGAACGGCAGTTGATGACGGAGACGACACGCACCATGAGACTGGTACTGAACGACGGGCAACTCGCGGGGGCCGGCCCCTTGTGTGTTTCGCAGTCGGCATGTGGGGCCTTCCGTGGCCCGGTTGCCTCAGCCGGGGACCGCCGCGCCGGGCCACACGACGGACAGGGGCGGCGATGAGCCGGGTGCTCTATGGCGAACGGTCGGGGAAACTGCTGCCACGGATCGTGGAGCTGACCGAGGACCGACTGCGGGTGGGCTCCAGGACCACCCCCTTGCACGAGCTGAACCTCGGCGCCATGGCCGATGCATACCTGCGGGGCAGCTGGCTCGGCGGCGGCGGAACGGAGCGCCCGCTGCAGCAACTGGCGGACGGGCCAGGGATCGTGCCGGTCACCCGTGTCACCGGCACCTCGACACCGGTGGCAGTGAGGCATGCCGCCGCGTTCGCCCACCGGCTGGGGGAGTTCGCGGTCCGATGGTGCGGCGGGCCCGAACAGGTGACCGCCCTGTCCGTCCGGGCACAGGCCGAGGGGGTGCCGCTGTGGATCGCGCGGCGGTTCGCGCCGGGACCCGTCGGGCCAATCGCCGTCGCCGTGGACCGGCGCCTGGTGCGCGTGGACGTATGGGGGCCGCACGCTCCCCCTGTACGCCTCCGGGCGCCGTACGGCTTCTACCTCGACACCCTCGAACCGTCCGGGGGCCTGCATCTGACCGTCGCCGACATGACGGCTGAGGTCAATTTCGAGAAGAAGCTGCGCAAGTCCAGGAGCGTCGTGGAGGTACGGATCCCGGATCGGCACTGGGTCCTGCGGCGGGCGAACCCGGTGAGTTCGCGGCTGCTGTGCAACGACCGGCGCGTCGCCCTGCTGTCACGCCCACCACGCCGACTCGCATCGGGGCCGCACCCGGTGCTGCTGCCGCTGGCTCCCGTGCACTACGAGGACGCCGACCCGCTGGATGCTGTCATGGCACAGGTATTCGCCGCTTCCTTCGGGCTCGGGAACACCACGGGCTCGGCACGGTTCCGTGCGGAGCGGGGGCGCCCCGTGTACAAGGGCGAGCCGGCCGCCCGCGACGAAGCATGGCCCCTCCCCTGGTTCAGCAATCTCGGCAGGGGGCGTGAGGACAACGAGCGTGGCGCCGGCGACGGCTGGGGTGCGGACGGCGGCGACAGCGGGAGTGGCGACGGCGGAAGTGGCGACGGCGGGGGCGAGTAGCCGGCGGAGGACCTCGGCGGCGTCCTCCGCCCAGACGCGCGTGCCAGTCATCTCCTCACGTGAACCCATCACCCGGATATCAGGAAGTGGATCAGACTCCATGGACAGTCGTGACGGTTCCTCCCTGCGGTACGCGACGCTCGGCCCCGTCACGGTGCTGCGCGGCGACACCCCGATCGACCTGGGGCCCCGGCAACGGCGGATACTGCTGACCCGTCTCCTGATCGAGGACGGCCATCCGGTCTCCCTCGCCGCTCTCTGCCGCGATCTGTGGGAGGGCGACCAACCGAAGGCCGCTGTGTCATCGGTACGCGCACACATCAGCCGACTCCGGTCGGTCCTCGACCCGGGGCGACAGGGTCACTCGGAGCTGCTGGTCAGCGGCCCGGTGGGCTACGCCCTGCGGGTCCCCCGCGAAGCGCGGGACACCGCTGTCTTCGAGCGCTCCGTGACCGGAGCGCACGCCGCGCTGCGGCAGGTGCACCTGGACCGCGCCCGGCAGCTGCTCGACCGGGCGCTGCGCCTGTGGCGCGGCCCGGCCCTCGGCGAGGCCGCCGACCACGCCTTCGC
>NZ_JBSGUP010000070.1:0-21315 GCF_053607985.1 Streptomyces sp. NPDC055078 | reverse complement strand
GCCCGGGGCCTCCCCGCCCGTATGGGAGGGAGGCCCCGGGTGTTGCGGCTTGTGGGGTTTGGTCGGGCGTGGTCGGAGCCACTTCGGGACCGAACCAACGCCAACAACACCGACGACACCACCTACGCTGACAACGTTTCTAACTTGGCCGAAAATCGACGGTCAGGCCGCTGGCCCCCAGTGCATGGGCGTCTTCACCGATTTCAAGCGTATACATCCCGCCAAATCATTGACCGCCCGTCACCTCTCGTAACTCAACACGGATATGCTCCCCGACTGTCGTCATATGATCATTCCCGTTCCGATGTTTGAGGGTGCTGATGGTTCGACAGGAAACGTCGACCGGAAGTCCGCGGAGCGCGGCCCCCCTTGTGTGGCTCGTGCCCGTCGTCATCACCGCTGTTCCCGCGGCGATCGCCGCAGTTCAGGTCCCCGAGTCGACTCGCGCCGCCGTGATCTGGATCGGCGTCACCGCTGTCGTGGCGATCGCCGTCGCCTGCTACGAGGCAGCCCGCCGAGGTTACGAGGCGAGACAGCTCGAAGCCGCGCTGAAAGTGCACGAGGCGGAGCTTTCCCGCCAGCGCGCGGAGACGGCGCGGCTCGCCGGTGATCTGCTGCCGGGGGTCGTACGGCGGCTGCGCGGCGGTGAGTTCCCCGAGGATGTGATCGCGTCACTCGACGCGCCCACCGAACACCAGGCCGTCCTCAGCTCCGTTCTCGAAGCCGTCGTCGCGGAGGAGGACCTCCGCGAGTCCGCACAGCGCGCCTTCGTGAACATCGCCCGCCGTGTGCAGGCCATCGTCCACCAGCAGGCGCAGGAGCTGCGCGAGATGGAGGACCGGCACGGCAAGAACCCCGAGGTCTTCGGCGACCTCCTGCGGATCGACCACGGCACCGCGCTGATCGGCCGGCTCGCCGACTCCATCGCCGTCCTCGGCGGCGCGCGGCCCGGCCGCCAGTGGACCAAGGCCGTCCCGCTCTACAGCGTGCTGCGCGGCGCGATGTCGCGGATCATCGACTACCAGCGCGTCGAACTGCACTCGGTCTCCGAGGTCGCGGTCGTCGGCCCGGCCGTCGAGCCGCTGATCCACGCGCTCGCCGAACTGCTCGACAACGCCACCCGCTACTCACCGCCGCAGACCAGAGTCCATCTCACGGCCGTCGATGTGAACTCGGGCATCGCCGTCGAGATCGAGGACGGCGGGGTCAGCATGAGCGAGGAGGCCCGCCGGCGGGCCGAGCGCATGCTCCAGCAGGCCCAGGAGGGCATCGATGTCAACGACCTGGGCGAGACGCCCCGCCTCGGCCTCGCCGTGGTCGGCCGGCTCGCGCAGGTGTACGGCTTCCAGGTGTCCCTGCGTTCGTCGGCGTACGGCGGAGTGCGCGCCGTCATCGTCGTACCGAAGGAACTGATCACCACGGTCGCATCGGCGACCGGTGTCGCGCACGGCATCGGCGCGTCCTCGGGTCCCCGCACGGGCGGTGCGTCCACCGAGGAACGGCAGTCCCGGCAGATCACCGGCCCGACGATGGCGGACTTCATGACGACGGACGACGAATTGCCGATCGTCACCGAACGGACGGCGACCGGACTGCCGCAGCGACGCCGCAAGGCCCCCGCCGCCGCGACTCCGCCCACGACCATCGAGCCCGAGCCGAAGACCAAGGCAGCGCCCTCGGTGCAGCCCGGCATGTGGCTCACGGCGTTCCAGAACGGCGTCTCCGGTGAGGCCACCCAGACGAACAAGGGGAGTACGCAGCCATGATTCAGCAGCAGTCCAACCAGACCAACATGGACTGGATGCTCAAGGACTTGGCGGCAGGTGTCCCGCAGACCAGACATGTGGTCGTCCTGTCGGCGGACGGATTGCGCATGGCGCAGTACGGCGCGGACAACGACACCGCCGACCGGCTGGCCGCGGCCTGCGCCGGACTCCAGAGCCTGGCGGGCGCGGTCGCCGCCGAACTCCCGGGCAGTGACGGCCGGATGCATCTGGTCGTCATCGAGATGAGCGGCGGCTTCTTCTATCTGATGGCCGCGGGCTCGGGCGCGTTCCTCGCCGTACTCGCCGACGAGGGTGTGGACGCCGGGCTGATGGGCCAGCGGATGCGTGATCTCGTGCTGCGGATCGGAGAGCACCTGAGCACACCGCCGCGACAGGACAGGCAGACCGCGTGAGCAATGCGGGGGACTGGGAGGAGAGCAGTCCCGAGCGGCTGTATGTCATCACGGGTGGACGCAGCGGGGCGTCCGTGCCGGCCACACTCGACCTGGTCACCCTGATCATCGCCAAGTCCGGCCCCCGGCACGGGATGCAGCCGGAGCACGCGGCGATCATCAGGCTGTGCCAGGCGCCTCTCTCGGTGGCCGAGATCTCCGCGTATATGAGCCTTCCGGTGAGTGTCGTCACCGTCCTGCTCAGCGATCTGCTGATCGACAACCAGGTGATGGCGCGCGCACCGGTCCAGCCAGCCCTACTCCCCGACCGCGCTTTGATTGAGGCAGTGATCGATGGACTTCAGAGACTCTGAGCAGGCCGCGGGACAGGTCATGGGACAGTCCGTGGGGCAGGCGGTGGGCCACACCCTGGGGCCGCGCCGGGAGGACGTACTGCCGGAGACGGCCACCGCCGCCGTCAAGGTGGTCATCGTGGGCGGCTTCGGAGTGGGCAAGACGACCCTGGTCGGCTCCGTGAGCGAGATCAGACCGCTGACCACCGAGGAGACGATGACGCAGGCCGGGGTCGGCGTCGACGACACCCAGGGGGTGGAGCGCAAGACGGCGACGACCGTCGCCATGGACTTCGGCCGGATCAGCATCAACGACGAGCTGGTGCTGTATCTGTTCGGCACCCCGGGCCAGCAGCGCTTCTGGTTTCTGTGGCGCGGTCTGTTCGAGGGTGCCCTCGGCGCGGTCGTCCTGGTCGACACCCGGCGGCTTGAGGTCAGCTTCGACGTCATCGGGCGGCTGGAGGAGCGCCGGGTGCCGTTCGTCGTGGCCGTCAACACCTTCCCGCAGGCACCCGAGTACCCCATCGAGGACATCCGGGGCGCGCTCGACCTGCCGGCGTCGGTGCCGATCGTGGACTGTGACGCCCGGCTGCGCGGCTCCAGCCGGGATGTGCTGATGGCGCTGATGCGGTACCTGCAGTCCCTGGCGGTGACGACGGAGACGACTCCGGCGTAGCCGCCGGTCCGCACCGGACGGCGCCGCATGTGCCGTGTGTGGCTCGTGTGCCGTGTGAGGCTCATGTGCTGCGTGACTAGCGGTGTGACACCGGGACCTCGGCCGCCCTCGGCCGGGTCCCGGTGGGCGGCCCGGGGAGGGGCGTCCGGCGGCGTGGCAGCTGCCCCACCACGGTCGCGCCGAACGCCAGTGCCATACCCAGCAGTTGTACGGAGGTGAGCGCCTCCCCCAGCGCCGCCCAGCCGATGACGGCCGCCGTCATCGGGGACAGCGGGCCGAGCAGAGTCGCCGATGTGGCGGTCAGCCGCTCGATGCCCCGGAACCAGAGCCAGTACGCGACGGCCGTGTTGACGATCGCGAGATAGACGTATCCGGCGATGTTCGTACCGTCGAGCGCGGGTGGCCCACCCTCGACGAGCAGAGCCACCGGGGCGATGAGCAGTCCGCCCGCCGTGAGCTGCCAGCCGGTCATCACCAGCGGTCCGACACCTTCGGGGCGGCCCCAGCGCTTGGTGAGGACGACTCCGGCGGACATGGAGGCGGCGGAGAGCAGTCCGGCCAGTACGCCGACGAGATCGAACGCGGCCCCCGCCTTGAGGACCACCAGGCTGACGCCGAAGGCCGCCGCGATCGCGGAGAGCAGGGTGCGGGTGGTGGGACGTTCACTCAGCAGCAGTGCCGCGAGTCCGGCGACGAACAGCGGTCCGACCGAGCCGACGACGGCCGCGACCCCACCGGGCAGCCGGTAGGCGGCGAGGAAGAGCAGGGGGAAGAACGCCCCGATATTGAGCGCGCCGAGCGCGGCGGCCTTCCCCCACCAGGAGCCGTGCGGTCGTACCCGGGTGAAGGCGATGATCAGCAGCCCTGCGGGCAGGGCGCGCACCAGGCCGGTGAACAGGGGGCGGTCGGGTGGCAGGAACTCGGTGGCGACCACATAGGTGGAGCCCCAGGAGATGGGGGCGAGCGCGGTCAGGGCGACGGCGGCGGCGCGGTTCACGGTGGTCCTCCGGAAACAGGCGGGTGGAGCAGGAAAGCGAAACTAGCTTACCTCTAAGCTACTTAACTTCAACCCACTTAGTCTCAACCCACTTGCTTGCGTACAACCAAGTCGCGGCCGATACTTGCTCCCATGAGCGCCACAGCCACTCCCGCCACCCCGGACCCCACATCGACCGCCCCACGGTCCGGCCACCGCTCCGCGCCCGGACCCACACCCGGACCCGCGTCCGGACCCGCACCCGCACCCGCGCAGGACGCGGTCGACTCGATCACCGACCAGTGGGCGGTGGTGCGCCCCGACCTGGACACCGTCCCGATGGCGGTCTACGGCCGGATCTACCGGATCGCGCGCGCCATGGCCGATCTGACCGAGAAGGAGTATCAGCGCTTCGGCATCACACGCGGGGAATTCGACGTCCTGGCGACGCTACGGCGCTCGGGGGAGCCCTACACGCTCCCACCGCGCCAGTTGTCGGCGACGCTGATGCTGACGACCGGCGGGATGACCGGGCGGCTCGACAGCCTGGAGAAGGCGGGTCTGCTCACCCGCAACCCCGACCCGCACGACCGCCGGGGTCTGCGCGTCACCCTCACCGAACGGGGTCTGGAGCTGGCCGACCTGGCGGTGACCGCCGGGCTGGCCCGCCAGCACGAGTTTCTCGGCTCCGCGCTCGACGAGGAGCAGGCCGAGCAGTTGGGCGCTCTGCTGCGTCAGCTGCTCGCCGCCCACGGCTGAGACGGGGACGGCCGGGAGCCGGACGGCTGGGACCGGGACGGCCGGGAGCCGGACGGCTGGGACCGGGACGGCCGGGAGCCGGACGGCTGGGACCGGGACGGCCGGGAGCCGGACGCGGCAGAACTCAGGTCATGACAAGGGCGCCCCGGAGGTGTGTACACCCGCGGGGCGCCCGGAGTCGGTCGGACCGGACCCGGCGGCCGGTCAGCTCTGCGGCTTCCTGGACTTGTCGAGGACCATCACCAGGCCCGCGATCACCCCGAAGATCAGCGCCGGGGTCAAGACGAAGAGGCCGAGCGTCTCGGCCACGCTCAGACCGGTGCCCGGGTCGTCACCGTCGTCGGGCGTCAGCGCGAGCGCGGGCGACGACAGGAGCAGCATCATCAGCGTCGTACCGGCCGTGACGGTGCCGGCGCGCAAAGCGTTCTTCTTGTCCACGGCCCCAACGTAGCGAACGGCCGATCCGGGCGCGCGCCCGGGGTGCCGTACGGGGAACGCCGCCGCCCGCCCGGCCCGTGCCGTACAGGGAGCGCGGGCGCCTGCTCAGGGTCTTTGGCGCCGGCGTCTGAACACCCCCATCAGGGCGTGCAGCCGGGGTGAGGCGGCGAGCTGCTCCAGGGTGAGGGGATGGCCTTCGGCGTCCGCGATCGGCAGGCGCCAGTTCGGGTACTGGTCCCAGGTGCCGGGCAGATTCTGGGGGCGGCGGTCGCCCACGGCGTCCGGCAGCCAGACGCCGGTCAGCAGGGCCGGGGTGCGGAGCAGAAAGCGGTGAACGGCGCGGACGCGGCCCTCCTCGTCGCCCGTCCCCTCCGGCAGCAGGCCGAGGCCCTTGAGCAGCCGCAGCCACTCCTCGACGTCCGCCCGCTCGCGGTTGCGCTCCTCGTCGGCGGGGCGGGTGAGGAGACCGAGGCGGTCGCGCAGCTCCACATGCTCACCGGCCAGCCGGGCCGCGGTGGGCGGCAGATCGTGGGTGGTGGCGGTCGCCATACAGCCCTCGCGCCAGGCCCCGGGCGGCAGCGGCCGGCCGCTGCCCGTCCAGTCGCGCTCGAACCAGAGCACGGAGGTGCCCAGCACGCCCCGGCGGGCCAGGCTCTCCCGTACCCCCGGTTCGACCGTGCCGAGGTCCTCCCCTATGACGACCGCGCCCGCCCGGTGGGCCTCCAGGACGAGGACGGCGAGCATCGCCTCGGCGTCATGGCTGACATAGGTTCCCTCGGTGGGCGGGCGGCCGGCGGGGACCCACCAGAGGCGGAACAGGCCCATCACATGGTCGATCCGCAGGGCGCCCGCGTGGGAGAACAGGGCGCGGAGCACGGACCGGTACGGCGCGTACCCGGACGCGGCGAGGGCGTCGGGGCGCCAGGGCGGCAGACCCCAGTCCTGGCCGTGCGCGTTGAAGGCGTCCGGGGGCGCGCCGACGGACATGCCGGAGGCGAAGGCCGCGCCCTGGGCCCAGGTGTCCGAGCCGCCCGGGTGCACCCCGACGGCCAGATCGTGGACGATGCCGACGCCCATGCCCGCCGCACGGGCCGCGCGCCCGGCGGCGGCGAGCTGGCGGTCGGTGAGCCAGGCCAGTCTGGAGTGGAAGTCGACCCGGTCCATCAGCGCGTGCCGGGCGCGGTCGGTGGCGCCCGAGCGGGGGTCCCTGAGCGCCTCGGGCCAGGAGCGCCAGTCGGGGCCGTGCACCTCGGCGAGGGCGCACCAGGTGGCGTGGTCGTCGAGGGCCTGCCCCTGGTCGGCGAGGAAGTCGCAGTAGTCGGCGCGGCGGCCGGGGCCCAGCGGCACCCGGTGCACCAGCTCCAGGGCCTGGCGCTTCAGTGCCCAGACGGCGTCCCGGTCGATCAGCGCGCCCTTGTCCAGCACGGAGTCCCGCAGCCGGGCGGCCTGCCCGCGCAGGGCTTCGAGCCGCTCGCGGTCCCCGCCGCCCGGATACGCGTACTCGGGGACGGACTCGACCCGCAGATGGACGGGGTCGGGGAAGCGGCGGGAGGACGGGCGGTAGGGCGAGGGGTCGCCGCCACCGCCGTCCGGGGGCGCGGGAACGGCCGCGTGCAGCGGGTTGACCTGGATGAATCCGGCTCCCAGCGATCGCCCCGCCCAGGTCGCCAGCTCACCGAGATCACCGAGGTCGCCCATGCCCCAGGAGCGGGTCGAGAGCAGCGAGTACAGCTGGACGAGGAAGCCGTACGACCGGTCCGGCGGCTGCGGGGCCCGGTCGGGGGCGACGATGAGCCAGGCGCTCCCCGTACGGCCGTCCGGGGAGCGGGCCCATAACCGGTGCACCCCAAAGGGCAGCCGGGACCGGTCGGCGCTCCCGGTGCCGCCCTTCAGGGCGGTGCCGTCCCCCGAGGTGAGGCCGCGCTCCGGGATGGCGCCGTCCTCCGGGGTTGTGCCGCGCTCCGGGATGGCGCTCTCGTCCAGGGTTGTGCCGTCCTCCAGGGTGATACGCACCGTCGTGCCCTCGGGGAGGCCGGGGAGACCGGCGAGGCCGGGAGCCGCCGCGCCCAGTGCCCCTCCCGCGCCTCGCGAAGGCCGCCCGTCCCGCCCCCACTGGACGACTGTCGGGGGCAGCAGCCGCTCATCGGCCGCGGCCCCGGCGCGGGCCAGGGCTTCCCGCACCGCCGCCGGACCCCGCGCGTCCACGCCGAGCGCGGCGAGGACCGCGACGACGGTCGACTCCGGGACGGGGACGCTCAGCCCGTCGGACGGAGCGTAGGAGGTGGCGACGCCGTGCAGCGCGGCGAGCCGGGCAAGGCCCATTCAGACTCCTGGGGACTCGGTGCCGTCGGCGGTGCGGGCGGCCGTCGGCTCGCTGGTCAGCGGGGTGTGGTCGGCGAACGGGGGCTCGCTGGTCAGGGGCGCGGTGCCGGGCAGGGGAGGTTCGCTGGTGAGGGGGCCGGAGCCGGGCAGCTCGCCGATGAGCGGGCCGGGGCCCGAGGGTTTAGCGGCCGACGGGCCCCGTTTACCGGCCGGGCGCCCGATCCTGGCTCCCGGCGATCGGGGCGCGGGTGCCTGGCCGTCCCCGGACACACGAGTGGACAGGGCGTCGAGCAGCAGATGAGCGGATGCGGTCATGACGGGCACTCCCAACGGACGGTACTGACGGTAAGCGTTCACCGGGGCCCCTACCCGGAGGGCGTGGCCGCAGTCGTACACGATCAGTCAACGTGTTCCGGGTCACATTCAGTTCCCGGCCGGAAGCCGTACGTGTCGGCCGTCCCGCCCGCCGCACCAGGCAAATGGCGCACAACGGCCACCCGCATTGACACCCTCCGTGCGGGGGTGGTGGGCTCGTGACCAAACAGAAACATGCGGGAGCGAGGGGAGACGGCTGTGCGGCTCGCGCGGGGAAGACACACGGCTACCGCGGTCGCCGTCGCGGTGATCGGGGGCCTCCTCAGCGGGGCGCAGAGCACGGTCGCCGCACCCACCGATCCGGGCTCCCCCACCGATCCGGGCTCCCCCGCCCATTCGGCCACCGACCCCGAGGACCAGGGCGCACCGCCCCCCGTATGGCCCCGCCCGCAGACGATCCGGGCCGCGGGCGCCACCGTACCGCTCGGTGACGAGGCCACCGTCGTCACGGATCCCGGGGCCGACCCGTACGCCGTCGAACTGGTGCGCCAACTGCTGCGCGACTCCGGCGTCCGCACCGTCTACACCACCCTGCCCGGACGCGGTCCCGCCCTGTACATCGGCGGACAGGGCGCGCAGGACGCGCTGCGCGCCCTGCGCGCGCCTCATCGCGCCGATCTGCCCTCGGGCGGCTACCGGATCGCGGCCGGCCGGCTCCGGGGCCGGGGCACGGTCGCCATCGACGGTGTCGGCGAGAGCGGTCTGTTCCACGGCGCCCAGACGCTGCGCCAGCTGATCACCGGTTCGCCCGCCACGGTCGCCGGAGTCATGGTGCGGGACTGGCCGGGCACGGCCGTCCGCGGTATCACGGAGGGCTTCTACGGCCGGCCGTGGAGCCACCAGGAGCGCCTCGCCCAGGTGGACTTCATGGGCCGCACCAAGCAGAACCGCTACCTCTACGCCCCCGGTGACGACCCCTTCCGCCAGGCCCGCTGGCGCGACCCCTACCCCGCGGCCCAGCGCGCCGAGTTCCGCGCGCTCGCCGACCGGGCGCGGCGCAACCATGTCACCCTCGCCTGGGCGGTCGCGCCCGCGCAGGAGATGTGTCTGGCCGACGACGGCGACATCAGGGCGCTGACGCGGAAGATCGACGCGATGTGGGCGCTGGGGGTGCGCGCCTTCCAGCTCCAGTTCCAGGACGTCAGCTACAGCGAGTGGCACTGCGGCAAGGACGCGGACACCTTCGGCTCCGGCCCCAGGGCGGCGGCGCGGGCACAGGCCCGGGTGGCGGACGCGGTGGCGCGGCATCTCGCGGCCCGCTATCCGAGCGCGGAGCCGCTGTCGCTGATGCCGACGGAGTTCTACCAGGACGGCGAGACGGAGTACCGGCGTGCCCTCGCCGATCAGCTGGACGGCCGGGTCCAGGTGGCGTGGACGGGGGTCGGCGTGGTGCCGCGTACGATCACCGGCCGGGAACTGGCGGGTGCGCGGAAGGCGTTCGAGCACCCGCTCGTCACCATGGACAACTACCCGGTCAACGACTATGCCCAGGACCGGCTCTTCCTCGGCCCCTACACGGGCCGCGAACCGGGGGTCGCGACCGGTTCCGTCGCGCTGCTGGCCAATGCCATGGAGCAGGCGTCGGCCTCCCGTATCCCGCTGTTCACCGCCGCAGACTTCGCCTGGAACCCTAAGGGCTACCGCCCCCAGGAGTCCTGGCAGGCCGCGATAACCGATCTCGCGGGCGGCGACCCGGGCGCCCGCCAGGCCCTGAGCGCGTTCGCGGGCAATCACGCCTCCTCGATTCTCAACCCCTCCGAGTCCGCCTATCTCACCCCTCTCATCGACGCGTTCTGGGCCACGCGCGCGGGCACCGACGCGGCGGCCCGGGACCGGGCCGCCACCGCGCTGCGGAACGCGTTCACGGTGCTGAGCCGGGCCCCCGAGCAGCTCAGGAAACCGGCCGGCGGGCGCCTTGACGACGACGTACGGCCGTGGCTGGAGCAGTTGGCGCGGCACGGCAGGGCGGGCGAACTGTCCGTCGACATGCTCCAGGCCCAGTCCCGGGGTGACGGCGCCGCCGCCTGGCGGGCCTCGCTCGGTCTGGAGGGGCTGCGCGAGGAACTGGCGGGGAGCAGGGCGACGGTCGGCAAGGGGGTGCTTGACCCGTTCCTCAAGCGCGCGGCCAAGGAGTCCGACCTCTGGACGGGCGCGGCCAGGGCCGCTGACACGGCGGGCGAGGACACGGTCCGGCTGGGGCGGGCCCGGCCCGTCAACGCGGTCACCGCCATGACAGGTCCCGACCCGGGCCCCGGCCGGCTGGAGGCCCATGTCCCCGGCGAGGGCTGGCGGCCCATCGCCGCCCTCTCGTCCGACGGCTGGACCCAGGCCCGGACCGGGGGACTGCGGTTGGACGCGATCCGTCTCGTCCCTGAGGGCGGCCGGCGCGTCGACGTACGCGCCCTGGTCCCGTGGTTCGCCGACGAGCCCGCGGCGGATCTCGCCCTCGTAAACAGGGAGACCGACGCGGAGATCGGCGGCCCGGCGCGGCAGGTGGGCGTCCGGCTGACCGCGAAGCGCCCCGAGGAGGTCCGCGGCGCCCTCACCGCGACCGCCCCGGCGGGGATCGAGGTGACCGTGCCCAAGCTGACGACGGTGCCGCGCGGGGCGGGTACGACGGTGCCGGTGAGCCTCTCCGTGCCCGCGGACACCCCTTCGGGGGAGTACCGGGTGACCCTGTCCTTCGCGGGCCAGGAGCAGACCCTCACCGTCCGCGCCTTTCCCCGCACCGGCGGCCCCGACCTCATCCGCGCCCCGGGCGCCACGGCCTCCTCGTCGGGCGACGAGACACCCGACTTCCCGGCCCCCGCCGCCATCGACGCCGACCCGAAGTCCCGCTGGTCCTCCCCCGCCGAGGACGGCGCCTGGTGGCAGGTCCGCCTCCCGGCCCCCGCCCGGGTGGGCCAGGTGGTGCTGCACTGGCAGGACGCCTACGCCTCGAAGTACCGCGTCCAGGTCTCGGCCGACGGCCGCACCTGGCGTACGGCCGCGACCGTGACCGAAGGCCGCGGCGGCCGGGAAGCGGTCCGCATGGACAGCCGCGACGTCCTCTTCATCCGCGTCCAGGGCGACGAGCGCGCGACCCGCTTCGGTTACTCCCTGTGGTCAGTCGAGGCCCACGCGATCGCGCAACCCTGAGGGCTGTCCCGATAGCCTCCGCCATCCGCCCGAGCCCCTACACCCACCGATACGACCCGGGTCACCCCGCACAACCCCCTTGAGCCTCGGCGAGTGAACCGAAGGGCCGCGCGGGTGTCGAAAGGGAGAACACGCGGAGGTCCCGAGGAACGAGGGATCGAGCATGATCGACCGTCGACAGACGCTTAGGCGGCCCGGAGGTGAACCGAGCCACAAAAAAAGCGATCGAGCACGATCGACCGTCGACACACGCTTAGGCGGCCCGGAGGAGAACCGAGCCACAAAACAAAATAAATCCGGGTCTCAGGCGGAGATGCCGTCGATCCGGGCCATTGCGTCCTCGGCGCCATACGGTTGGAGGTATGGCAGCCAGCGCGGATCCCGGTGCCCCGTGCCGATGATCCGCCAGGCGAGCCCGCTCGGGGGCGCGGGCTGATGGCGCAGTCTCCACCCCAGCTCGCGCAGGTGCCGGTCCGCCTTGACGTGGTTGCAGCGGCGGCAGGCTGCCACCACATTGTCCCAGGCGTGCAGCCCGCCGCGGCTGCGGGGGACGACATGGTCGACGCTGGTGGCGACGCCGCCGCAGTACATACAGCGCCCGCCGTCGCGGGCGAAGAGCGCTTTGCGGGTCAAGGGAACGGGCCCCCTGTAGGGGACCCGGACGAATCGCTTCAGCCGGACGACGCTGGGTGCGGCGATGACGCGGGTCGCGCTGTGCATGAAGGCGCCGGACTCCTCCAGACAGAGGGCCTTGTTCTCCAGGACGAGGACGAGCGCGCGGCGGAGCGGTACGACGCCGAGGGGCTCGTACGACGCGTTGAGGACGAGGACGTGCGGCACGGTGGATGCCTCCTTGTACGCCGGCGGCGCGTGGCTCGCGCCGGGACGATCTGCTCTCAAGTCTCTCCTCAGGCCAGGTCCGAGCGCCACCACGTAGCCGTAACGGGCTCGAAGTGTTTTCAACCACATCACCTACTGCAACGCCCAGCCCCCTCGATTCATCCCCAGGTGAGCCTTGTCTCTCCCCCGAACACGGCAACGGAACCGGATGGATACCCCGTTAGTGTGGTTTGCCAGCCGTACACCATGCCTGGAGGTCCTCCCTCGTGACCGCGCTCTCGCCGTCCGCCCTGTTCGCCGCCGCTGCCGCCGATCCGTCGGCCCCAGCGGACTCACCGGCGGGGACCGTCTCCTTCGACGAGGCGGCGAAGCAGGCGGGGGACGCGGCGGGCTGGGTGGAGGAGAACTGGTCCACCTGGCTGAACACCAGTCTCCGTATCGCGCTGATCCTGGTGGTCGCGCTGGTGCTGCGGATGCTGGTGCGGCGCGCGCTGACGAAGCTGATAGCGCGGATGAACCGTTCCGCCCAGGCGGTGGAGGGCACGGCGCTCGGCGGTCTGCTGGTCAACGCCGAGCGGCGGCGGCAGCGCTCGGAGGCCATCGGTTCGGTGCTCCGGTCCGTGGCGTCGTTCCTGATCCTCGGCACGGCCGGGCTGATGATCCTCGGGGCCTTCCAGATCGATCTGGCGCCCCTGCTGGCGTCGGCGGGTGTCGCGGGTGTCGCGATCGGTTTCGGCGCGCGCAACCTCGTCACGGACTTCCTCTCCGGCGTCTTCATGATCATGGAGGATCAGTACGGAGTCGGCGACTCGATCGACGCGGGCGTCGCATCGGGCGAGGTGATCGAGGTGGGGCTGCGGGTGACGAAGCTGCGCGGCGACGACGGCGAGATCTGGTACGTACGCAATGGGGAGATCAAGCGGATAGGCAACCTCAGCCAGGGCTGGGCGACCTCCACGGTCGATGTCACGGTGCGTCCGTCGGAGGATCTGGACCGGGTCCGGACGGTGATCGGCGAGGTCGCGGACGGGCTGGCGAAGGCGGAGCCGTGGAACGAGCAGTTGTGGGGTCCGGTGGAGACCCTGGGGCTCACCGAGGTGCTGCTGGACTCGATGACCGTACGGGTGGCGGCGAAGACGATGCCGGGGAAGGCGCTCGGGGTGGAGCGGGAGCTGCGCTGGCGCATCAAGCACGCGTTCGACGCGGCGGGCATCCGGATCGTGGGCGGCCTCCCGATGGCGGCGGAGGAGGGCCCGGCCCCGGACCCGTCCGCCTCGGTGGCGCCCCCTTCGGCACTGGCGAGCCCGGTCTCCCCGCAGTCGCTGGCGGCGTCCCCGATACCGCCTCCGGCCAATCTGACGAAGTAGCGGCCCTGTGGCGACGGGTGCCCGGCCGGGGCGCCCGTCGTTCGCGCACACGTTCTCGCGTCAGCGCACCCAGCTCTTGAGCGGCTCGGTGTCCAGGGTGATTCCGATGGGGTCGGGGAGGGTGACCTCCTTGCCGAACGGCACCGTCAGAACGTGTTCGTAGCGGACTCCGTCCGGCTGACTGTGCACCTTGACCTCGCACGAGTCCCGGTCGATCAGCAGATACACCGGAATGCCCGTCTCGGCATAGGCACGCGGCTTCTCCAGCCGGTCACGCCGATCCGTGTCGGTGTCATACGACGCGATCTCCAACGTCAGGAGCACCGGCTCGGGATCGGCCCACTCACCCGCGCCGACGAACGCCTCCGCGTCGGCCAGCGTGCCGTCCGGGCGCGCATGGCCCTTGCGGTAGCTCTCGATCCGCAGTCCCTGCCCGGTGGACAGCCACAGCTCCGGCCGGTGCTGCATACAGATCCTGCTGAGCCACTGGATGATGCGCTCATGATCACCGTCGGGCGCCGGCTTGACCCCCATTTTCCCGTGGATGAACTCCGCGCGGAGACCTTCGACCTCACGCGCCACGGCGCGGGCTGCGGCCTCGAACTCCTCCGGCAGCATCTGCGGCCGATCAGTGGTCACGGTCACAGCGCCTCCTCCTGCTCCTCGCGGGGACCTGCCTCCAGGGTCTCAGAATACGGAAGGACCGACTTCCCGCAGGGGCCTGTGGACAACGATTGACTGCCCGCCCCGCGCGGCCCATTGACGCCCGGCCGGGAGGCGGCCTACCTTCATCCCAACCGGTTAGGAAACTTTCCTAACAGTCATACCGGCGATACGAAGAAGGGCAGGTGCGTCCGAGTGACGGGAGCCACCCCCGGGCCCGCACCGGGCCAGGCACCCGAGCCCGCGCCCGGCACCACCCCCGGCACCCCGCGCGTGCTGCGCGCCATGAACGACCGGGCCGCGCTGGAGCTGCTGTTGGAGCACGGGCCTTCCTCGCGCACCAAGATAGGGAAGCTGACGGGCCTGTCCAAGCCCACCGCGAGCCAGTTGCTGGTACGGCTGGAAGCCGCCGGACTCGTCGTCGCCACCGGGACCACCGAGGGGCGGCCGGGCCCCAACGCCCAGCTGTACGCGATCAATCCGGGCGCGGCCTTCGCCGCGGGCCTCGATGTCACCCCGCTGCGCATCCGCGCCGCCGTCGCCGACATCACCGGGGCCACCGTCGGCGAGTTCGAGCTGCCGACCCCGGGGCGTCGCGCGGAGAGCGCCGTACGGCGGGTGACCACCGCGCTCGACGGGGCGGTACGGGCCGCCGGGCTCACCCTGGCCGATATCCATCGGCTGGTCATCGGCACCCCCGGCGCCTTCGACCCGTCCACCGGCCGGCTGCGCTACGCCTCGCATCTTCCGGGCTGGCACTCCCCCGCCCTGCTGGACGACATGGCCGCCGCACTGCCGATGCCGGTCGAGTACGAGAACGACGTCAATCTCGTCGCCGTCGCCGAGCAGCGCCTCGGGGTCGCACAGGGCCATGAGAACTTCATGCTCCTGTGGAACGAGGAGGGCCTCGGCGCGGCCCTGGTCATCGGCGGCCGGCTGCACCGGGGCTTCACCGGGGGCGCCGGGGAGGTCGGCTTTCTGCCGGTCCCCGGCACTCCCCTGGTGCGGCGGGTCACCAAGGCCAACAGCGGCGGCTTCCAGGAGCTGGCCGGTGCCCAGGCGCTCCCCGGGCTGGCGCGGGAGATGGGGGTGGCGGAGATCGGCCACGGTCACTACACCGAGGTGGCGAGCGCCCTGGTGGCCCGGGCAGCCGACTCCTCATCGGGGCCGTATCAGCGGTTCCTCGGTGCGTACGCGACCAGCCTCGCCACCGGTCTGGCGTCCATGGTCGCGGTGCTCGACCCGGAGCTGGTCGTCCTGTCCGGCGAGGTGATCGCGGCGGGCGGGGAACCGCTGCGCACCCGGGTCCAGGCGGAACTGACCGAACTCGCCGCGTCCCGCCCCCGGCTCGTCCTCGGCTCCGTACGGGATCACCCGGTCCTGCGCGGTGCGCTGGAGAGCGCCCTGGCCACCACCCGGGACGAGGTCTTCGACACCACATCCCACTAAGCGATCCCCACCGAAGCACAAGGCACAAGGCACAAGGCGCAAGGCACGAGGCACAAGGCACGAGGCACAAGGCACAAGGCACAAGTACAGACAGGCACCAGCTCACCCCCTACCCCGTCAGGGAGGCACCGCCATGTCCATACGGTCCACACAGTTCAGAAGGTCCGCCGCCGCGATCGCCGCCACCACCGCGATCGCCCTCTTCGCCGCCGCCTGTACGGGGTCGAGTGGGTCCGAGGCGGAGGACGACCCCGAGGCCCCCACCACCCTCACGCTCTGGCACGGCTGGTCGGCCGCCAGCGAAGTCAAGGCGATGCAGGACAATGTCAAGCGCTTCGAGGCCGCGCACAAGAACATCAAGGTCAAGGTCGTCGGCAATATGACCGACGACAAGATCAACCAGGCACTGCGCGCGGGCGGTTCCAAGGCTCCGGACGTCGTCTCGTCCTTCAGCACCACCACCGTCGGGCAGTTCTGCGCCACCGGCGCGTTCACCGATCTCAAGCCGTTCCTGAAGAAGTCGAACATCGAGCCGGAGAAGGTCTTCCACAAGCCGCTGCTCGACTACACGCAGTTCGACGGCAATCAGTGCTCCCTGCCGCTGCTGAGCGACGCGTACGGCCTCTACTACAACAAGGACGCGTTCAAGGCGGCCGGGATAACCGCCCCGCCCAGGACCTGGAGCGAGTTCACCAAGGTCGCGCAGAAGCTGACCAAGGCCAAGGGCTCCGGCTATGAGCGTCTCGGCTTCATGCCGAACTACCATGGCTACGAGACCAGTTTCTCGCACTACATGTCGCAGTGGTCGCCGACCTACTTCGACACCGAGGGCAAGTCCAATGTCGTCAAGGACCCCGCCTTCACCAAGATGATGTCCTATCAGAAGGGCTTGGTGGAGAAGCTGGGCGGCTACGCCAAGCTGGAGAAGTACCGCAATACCTTCGGTGACGAGTGGGGTGCCAAGCATCCCTTCCACACCGGCCAGGTCGCCATGCAGCTCGACGGCGAGTGGCGGCTCGGGATGGCCAAGGACGCGGGTGTGAAGTTCGGGATCGGCACCGCCCCGCTGCCCGTGGAGGACGACAGGATCGCCGACTACGGCAAGGGATATCTGTCCGGCACGATCATCGGCATCGCTTCCACCAGCAAGAAGAAGAACGCCGCCTGGGAGCTGGTGAAGTACATGACCACGGACACGGCGGCCGTGGTGGCCTTCTCCAACGGCATCCGCAATGTGCCGTCGACGATCGAGGCGCTGAAGTCGCCCGATCTGAAGCACGACCCCGAGTTCAAGACCTTCATCGACATCGCCCAGCACCCGAAGTCGAACACCAGCCCCGCCAATGTCGACGGCGGCTCCTACCACCTCACCCTCCAGGATCTGGCCTATCAGCACGAGGCCGGCAAGGTGAAGGATCTGAAGGCCGGTCTGGAGAAGGCGGCCAAGCAGATCGACACCGACATCGCCAAAGTGAAGTAGCCTCGGCGAATCGCGCGGTCATGACCACCTACACCCTGCGTTCGAAGCGCCGCCGGTCGGCGCTTCGGACCGCGGCGTTCCTGTCGCCCTGGCTGATCGGCTTCAGCGTCTTCTTCGCGTATCCGCTGATCTCGACCGTGTACTTCTCGTTCATGAAGTACGACGGATTCCGTCCCCCCGTCTTCAACGGCCTGGACAACTGGTCGTATGTCTTCAACGACTACCCGCTGTTCTGGCCCGCCCTGCGCAACACTCTGTGGCTGGTGCTGGTGATGGTCACCTGCCGGGTCGCCTTCGGTCTCGGTATCGGCCTGCTCATCACCAAGATCAAAACGGGTACCGGGGTCTTCCGCACCCTGTTCTATCTGCCCTATCTCGCACCGCCGGTCGCGGCGACGCTGGCCTTCGTCTTTCTGCTCAATCCCGGTACAGGGCCGGTCAATTCCCTGCTGGATTCGATCGGACTGCCCACACCGGGCTGGTTCACCGACCCCACCTGGTCCAAACCCGCGCTCACCGCACTGGCGCTGTGGGGTATCGGCGATCTGATGGTGATCTTCATGGCGGCGCTGCTCGACGTACCGAAGGAACAGTACGAGGCGGCCGAACTGGACGGCGCATCGGGCTGGCAGCGATTCCGCTATGTCACGCTGCCGAACATCTCTCCCATTGTGGTGTTCGCCGTGGTCACCGGAGTGATCCAGACCATGCAGTACTACACCCAGCCCCTGGTCGCCGGAAAGGTCGCCTCCGGCATCATCGGCGGCAGCGGACAGCAGTTCGAGCCCGGATATCCGGAGAAGTCCACGCTGACCCTGCCGCAGATCGTCTACAACGCCGGATTCCAGCGATTCGACTACGGGGCCGCCGCAGTCATCGCACTGGTGCTGTTCGCGCTCGCCATGCTCTTCACCGCGTTTCTGATGCGCCGGCGCGGTGGCCTCATTCAAGTGGGTGACTGACCCGATGGCCCAGACAATCGACAAGCGGGCACCGGCCGCGCCACGCCGGTCCACCACACCCGCCGCCCGTACCGCCCGCCGCAAGGCGCTGCTGCACTGGATAGCGGTGCATTCACTGGGCGTGGCCGCCGCGCTGTTCTTCGTCCTCCCCTTCGTCTTTGTCGTACTGACCTCCCTGATGGGCGGTCAGCAGACACTCACCCGCGATCTGATCCCGACGTCCTGGGAGTGGAGCAACTACCGCCGGGTGTTCGACACCCCGGGCTTTCTGACCTGGTGGAAGAACACCCTCCTCTACGCCGGTCTGGGGACCGTCCTCACGGTCGTCTCCTCCGTGCCGGTCGCCTACGCACTCGCCAAGTTCCGCTTCCGCGGCAGGCGGCTCGCGATGATGCTGGTCATCTCGATGATGATGCTGCCGCCGCAGGTGGTCGTCGTCCCGATGTATCTCTTCTGGGCGAAGCAGCTCGATCTGACCGGCACCCTCTGGCCGCTGATCATCCCCATGGCGTTCGGCGACGCGTTCGCGATATTCCTGCTGCGGCAGTTTCTGCTCACCATCCCCAATGAATATCTGGACTCGGCGAAAGTGGACGGCTGCGGTGAACTGCGCACCCTGATCAGGGTCGTCCTGCCGATGGCCAAGCCGGGTATCGCGGCCGTGGCGCTGTTCCAGTTCTTCTACGCCTGGAACGACTACTTCGGACCGCAGATCTACGCCTCCGAGAACCCGGCCGCCTGGACGCTCAGTTACGGTTTGGAGTCGTTCAAGGGTGCACACCACACCGACTGGAATCTGACCATGGCCGCGACCGTTCTGGTCATGGCCCCCGTGATCCTCGTGTTCTTCTTCGCCCAGAAGGCGTTCGTCGAGGGAGTCACACTGACCGGAGTGAAGGGTTAGACAATCTATGAAGCTCGCAGTCGTGGGTGGCGGGTCCACCTACACCCCTGAGCTGATCGACGGCTTCGCCAGGCTGAGGGACACCCTCCCGATCAGCGAGCTGGTGCTCATCGACCCGGCCGCCGACCGGCTCGAACTGATCGGCGCCCTGGCCCGGCGGATCTTCGCCCGCCAGGGCCACAGCGGGACCATCGTCACCACGTCCGATGTGGACGCGGGCGTCGCGGACGCCGACGCCGTACTGCTCCAGCTGCGCGTCGGCGGCCAGGCGGCCCGGCTGAACGACGAGACCTGGCCGCTGGAGTGCGGCTGCGTCGGCCAGGAGACGACGGGCGCGGGCGGGCTGGCCAAGGCGCTGCGCACCGTACCGGTCGTCCTCGACATCGCCGAGCGGGTGCGGCGGACCAGCCCGGACGCCTGGATCATCGACTTCACCAACCCGGTCGGCATCGTCACCAGGGCGCTCCTCCAGGCGGGGCACAAGGCCGTCGGACTGTGCAATGTCGCCATCGGCTTCCAGCGCAAGTTCGCCCGGCTCCTCGATGCCGCCCCCGCCGACATCCATCTCGACCATGTGGGTCTCAACCATCTGACCTGGGAGACGGGCGTCCGGATCGGCGGCCCTGAGGGCGCGGACGTACTGCCGAAACTGCTGGCCGAACACGGGGACGCGATCGCCGCCGAGCTGCGCCTGCCGCGCCCGTTGCTGGACCGGCTCGGCGTGGTCCCCTCGTACTATCTGCGCTACTTCTACGCCCACGACGAGGTCGTACGGGAACTGGCGACCAAGCCGTCCCGGGCCGCCGAGGTCGCGGAGATGGAGAAGCGGCTGCTGGAGCTGTACGCGGACCCTGAACTGGACACCAAGCCGGAGCTGCTGGCGAAGCGGGGCGGGGCGTTCTACTCGGAGGCGGCCGTGGATCTCGCGGCGGCGCTGCTGAGCGGGGGCGGCAGCTCCCACCAGGTCGTGAACACCCGTAACAACGGCACCCTGCCCTTCCTGCCCGACGACGCCGTGATCGAGGTCCAGGCCGCCGTGGGAGCCCGGGGTGCCGCGCCGCTGCCCGTACCTGCGGTCGACCGCCTGTACGCCGGGCTGATCGCCGATGTCACCGCGTACGAGGACCTGGCACTGGACGCGGCCCTGAGGGGTGGCCGGAACCGGGTGTTCCGGGCGCTGCTCTCGCATCCGCTGATCGGTCAGTACGAGTACGCCGATGGCCTCACCGACCGGCTGATCGCGCACAACCGGGAGCACCTCGCGTGGGCGTGACCGCTTCAGTCCTCGCCATCGACGCGGGCAACAGCAAGACCGACGTGGCCGTCGTCGGCTCCGACGGATCGGTACTCGCGTCCGCGCGGGGGCAGGGCTTCCAGCCGCCGAAGACCGGGATCGACCGCGCGCTCGACCTGCTCGCCGTCGCGGTGGAACGGGCGCTGGCCGATGCGCGGGCCCGGAGCGTCGCCGCCGACGGCGGGGTGGAGCATGTGTCGGCGTGTCTGGCCAACTGCGATCTCCCGGTGGAGGAACGCGAGCTGACCGCCGCGCTGCACGCGCGGGGCTGGAGCCGTACGACCGAGGTGCGCAACGACACCTTCGCCATCCTGCGGGCCGGTCTGGACGAGCCACGGGGCGTGGCGGTGGTGTGCGGCGCGGGCATCAACTGCGTGGGCATGCGGCCGGACGGCCGGATCGCCCGCTTCCCGGCGATCGGCAAGATCTCCGGGGACTGGGGCGGCGGCCTGGGGCTCGCGGAGGAGTCCCTGTGGCACGCGGCCCGTGCCGAGGACGGGCGCGGCGAGCCGACGGCCCTGGCGCGTACGCTCCCGGCGCACTTCGGGCTCGACTCGATGTACGCCCTGATCGAGGCGCTGCACCGGGGCCATGTCCCGTACGCGCGTACGCATGAGCTGACCCCGGTCCTCTTCGCCACCAGCTCCGGCGGCGACCCGGTCGCCCGCTCGCTGGTCCACCGGCTGGCGAATGAGGTGGTCTCGATGTCCACGGTGGCGCTGGACCGGCTCGAACTGCTCGACGAGGAGGTGCCGGTGGTGCTGGGCGGAAGCGTCCTGGCGGCCCGGCACCCGGAGTTGGATGCCCATATCGCTGCAATGTTCGCGGAAAGGGCACCAAAGGCCCGGATCGAGGTGGTGACGGCACCACCGGTCCTGGGGGCGGCACTGCTGGGGTTCGACCACACGGGGGCATCGGCACAGGCCCGCGCGAAGCTGCGGGCGCAGTACCCGTAGCGGGGGCGGGGCGGCTGGTCCAGGCGGCCGGTCCTTGTGGCGGGGGCGGGGCGGCTGGTCCTTGTGGCCGGTCCGCGACGGTCCGTGGATGCGGTCCGCGCGGCTACGGGTGGCCGAGCGGCTGGTCCGCGCCGGTACCGGTGGCCGCGCCTGCCGGGGCGGCGTGGGCGGCCGGGGGGCGCTGGGGCGCGGGCCCACCGGCTCC